>JAHYJE010000063.1 GCA_019429105.1 Syntrophobacterales bacterium | reverse complement strand
CGGGAGGCGCTTTTGCATCCGCAGGGCTGCCCAACGCTCGGCGAGATTATCAGGGCGAAGGACAAGCCGCCCGAGCAGCTCACGGCAGCTATCGCCGTTTCCGATATTACCCGGCCGGTTCCCTACAAGGGAGAAACCGGCCTCCTGCTGCCGCTGCTCTCCCTTCTGGAGGCCGAAGGGATCGCCCGGAAGAACATCGTGCTGGTGATCGGCAACGGCATGCACCGGCCCAGCAGCCCCGGGGAACGGCTTGAAATGTACGGAGAGGAGGTCGTCGCCCATTACCGGATACTGGATCACGACTGCGAAAATGAAGCCCTCCTGTCGTTTATCGGCGAAAGTGCAACCGGCGGGGACGTTTTTGTCAACAGCGCTTTCTACCAGGCGGATATCAAAATCGTCACGGGCCTTGTGGAGAGTCACTTCATGGTGGGCTTTTCCGGAGGGCGCAAAGGGGTTTGTCCCGGCCTCGTTGACAAAAGGACCATCCAGAAATTTCACGGCCCGGGCTTCCTCGAATCGCCCCTGGCCGACAACATGATCCTTCAGGGCAATCCCTGCCACGAAGAGGCGCTGGCCATCGCCCGCAAGGTTGGCATCGATTTCATTGTCAATACGACGCTTGACCGGGACATGCGGCTGACCGGCGTTTTTGCCGGCCACCTGGAAGCGGCGCACGAGGCGGCGACAAGCATGGTGCGGCATTACGTATCAGTCCCGCTGGAACACGAGTACGATATCGTTCTTACCCACGGCGGCTATGTCGGACGCGACCACTACCAGGCGGTGAAAGCAGCGTACAACGCCCTGCCGGCGGTAAGGAAGGGCGGAATCCTGATCCTGGCTACCGACAACCGCGACGCGCAGCCGATCGGCGGGCTGGAATATCGAAGTCTCCTCCATCTGCTGAAGATGCAGGGGGCCGAGCATTACCTCCGGATGATCGAGGCGCCGGGGTGGAAGTTTACCAAGGATCAGTGGGAGCCGGAGATGTGGGGAAAGGTGTTCCGCAAAATCGACGCCAAGCGGTTCTTTTACCTGACCCATACGATACCGCGCGAGCAGTACTCGCTCATCCCCGGGAACTCCTGTTTTGACCTGAGGGAAGACGCGCCCGGAGCAGAGCCGGCGGCTTTTCTGCAGGAGCTGGTAGAAAATGCCCTGCGGTTCGCCATAGCCGACTATCAAAGAAAGGGCGTAAATCCCAGCGTGGCGGTGATCCGGGAGGGTCCTTACGCAATCCCCCTCCTGGCGATGGGGCAAGCGGAAAACCGGTGATAACGGTCATTGAAGCAAGAAACCTCCGCAAGACCTTCGGCAATCTCGTCGCGATCGATGATCTCTCCTTTACCGTTGCCGCCGGGGAATGTTTCGGGATTCTGGGGCCAAACGGAGCGGGAAAGACCTCGACCATCCGGATGATCTACGCCTTTTCCCCGCCCAGCAGTGGGACGCTTGCGGTGCTTGGCATGGACATAACAAGGCAGGCGCGGCAGGTGAAGGACCGAATTGGCGTTTGCCAGCAGGAAAACGCCGTAGATCCAGACCTTACCGTGCTGCAGAATCTTGAGGTCTTTGCCAGTTATTTCAATATTCCCGCAGGGGAAGCCAGAAAGAGGTCGCGGGAGCTGCTCAAATTCATGGCGCTGGAAACCCGGGAGAAATCAAAACCCGGCGAACTGTCCGGCGGAATGCTTCGACGCCTCGTGATCGCCCGGGCCCTCCTCAACCGTCCGGAACTGCTTATCCTCGACGAACCGACAACCGGGCTCGATCCCCAGACCCGCCACCAGTTGTGGGAGCGTCTGGAAAATCTCAAGCGGGAGGGACTTACCATTCTGCTGACAACGCACTATATGGATGAAGCCGCCCGTCTCTGCGACCGGCTTCTGATCGTGGACAAAGGGCGACTTCTGGTTGAAGGCAAACCGGCCGAATTGATCCAACAACATGTTGGCCGCCATGTTCTGGAGATCGTCGAACCGGCGGGCGGGATTGAGGCGTTTTTGCGGGAACAGGGGGCGTCGTTCGAGAACCTCGGCCACCGCATCATCGTCAGCCTGGATGACGGAGAGGAACTCTGCCTGAAGCTCCGCAAACGTTTCGGCGAGATTGGGTGCATCATGCGCATGGCGACGCTGGAGGATGTCTTTCTTCGCCTAACCGGACGGGAGCTGCGGGAATGAGCATCAAGGCAAAGCTTTCTTCCCGTCTGTTGCGGGTTTGGCGGAGAAACCTGCTCGTCTATATGCAGAGTTGGCGAGTCAGATCCCTGCCGCCGCTCCTCGAACCAATCTTCTATCTTGCCGCCTTTGGAGCGGGGCTGGGCGCGCTTATCAGCAACGTTGCCTACGGGGGAGCGACCATCTCGTATCCCCGTTTTATCGCCCCGGCGCTGATCGCCATTGCGGTGATGAACAATGCCTTTTTCGAAACCAGCTACGCGTCCTTCGTCCGGATGTACTACCAGAAGACCTTTGATGCGATGATGACAACGCCGCTCACCGTCCAGGAGATCATCGCCGGCGAAATATTATGGGGGGCGACAAAGGCGGTTATCGTGACAGCAATCATGATGGCGGTGATCAGCGTCTTTGGATTGATCAACTATCCCGGGGGCCTGCTTCTGCTGCCGCTGGCCCTGCTGGGCGGACTTGCCTTCGGCGGGGCGGGGATGATCTGCACGGCCCTGGTGCCGAATATTGAACTGTTCAATCTACCGATTTTTCTGTTCATAACACCGATGTTCCTCTTCGGCGGGACCTTTTTCCCCTTGGCAAATCTGCCGGGCTGGGCGCAGACAACGGCTGTTTTTCTCCCGCTGACCCATCTGGTCAACCTTGCCCGTTCGTTTGCAACCGGCAACTTTAACGCCTCTATCCTGATTGGGATCGCCTATCTGACTGTTTTCTGCATGGCAACCCTGCCTACAGCCCTCTATTTGATGCGGCGCCGTCTCATTAAATGATTGGGGCGCCGCCGTAAATTTTCATTGACTGTCGTCCCTGCTTTGATTTATCATGCTGCGCAGGGATAGCCATTATGTAAAGAAGTTTAAACCCTTTTCACTGATGAGAGGAGGAACAAAAAATGGTTGAATATCCAAGGTACGAAAAGGTGCTTTTCTGCACGGATTTTTCCAAAAATTCAGACCAGGCCTTCAGTTACGCGTTCGGAATATCGCGGCGGGATGGGAGTGATTTGTACATCCTGCATGTGATGACATACCCGAATAATTATCCGCACTATGTAGAGGGTTATTTGAGCGCCAAGGAATGGAAGAAGGTCGAGGATGCCCACCGGAAGGCAATCGAGCAAAATTTTGAAGATCTTTATCTTAGCAAGATAAAAAACAAGGAGCATGTGCACGCCGTGATCAAGATCGGCCGCGAAGATGAGGAAGCGCTTAATTTTGCTAAAAAAGAAGGCATCGACATCGTTGTTGTTGGCACGCACGGCAGAACCGGCCTAAAACACGCGGTTCTGGGAAGCGTGGCTGAAAAAATCGTCCGGCAGTCGCCTGTTCCGGTACTCGTCGTCCCCGGTAAAAAAATAGGGGTCTAAACCTGAGGGGCGTAACTCATAATTTTCACAAAATCGGCCCGTGCTGGTTTCAGCGGGCCGATTCCACATACTCTACAATCTTTTCTCCAATCGTCTTGACAACATGCTCGAACTTCTGTTCGTCCCGGTCCAGGAGCGTCATGCGAAATCCCGGCAGATCGGTAAAGAACGAGGTGAGCGGAATGACGCAGATGCCGGTCGCCCCCAGCAGATAATAGACAAAGCGCTTGTCCTGCTCGATCGGTTCGGCAACAAGCTCCTCTATGTAGGTGCGGACGTCTAACTGGGCGATCGCCAGCCGCTGGTTGTTGTTGAGCACCGCCTCGTTGAAAACAACCGTCATATAAAAGGCGCCGCAGGTCCTGTTCACCATGACATAGGGCAGGTCCTTCAGAATTTCATAGGCGGTGTTGGAGAGCCTTTCATAGTTGGTAACCCTTTCTTTCAGGTAGGGCTGATACTCCGGGTGGGCCATAACCCTGGGAATCGCCAGTTGCGGCAGCGTCGTCGAGCAGACCTCCGACATCTTCTGGGTCAGGATGGCGTCGATATACCGGGCGAAGGTTTCATCCTTGTCGGCGTTGTAAAACTCCATCCAGCCGCAGCGGGCGCCGGGCCACGGAAACTCCTTGGAGATCCCCTTCATGGAGATGCCGGGAACATCGCCGATGATATCCGATAACGGCGCCGTCTTTTTCCCGTTGTAAATGATGTTCTGGTACGTCTCGTCGAAGATCAGAAAGAGGTCGTAGGTTTTGGCGATTTCGACTATCCGCCGGAGGGCCTCCTCCGGATATACATAGCCGGTGGGATTATCGGGATTGATGACGAGGATGCCGACAATCGACCGGTGGCTCTTCACCTTTCTTTCCAGCTCGTTGAGATCGGGCGACCAGTCGCAGTAAGGGTTCATCCGGTAGGTGTTCGGTGGAAAAGAGGCGTGCAAAACCTCGGCCAGCAGATGGGTGGAGTAGGTCGGTTCCGGCATGATGATCCGGGCATCAACCCGGATGGCGCCGTAGGCACGGGCTATCGCATCGCCCAGACCGTTGAAAAAGAGTATGCTGTCCGCCGTGATCTGCACCTTGCCGCGGCAGTTTACCCTTTGGGCAAGGAACTCCCGGGTCGCTTCCATCCCTTTGGTCGGGGAATAGCCGTAAGTGGCGTCTTCGTGCAGCAAATCCGTCAGCACATCCTTCATCCATTCGGGGATCTTTTCCCCCTTCTGGATCGGATCGCCGATATTTTCCCAGACAACCTCCACCCCCGATTGCTTCAGCCGATTGGCTACATTGACAATGTTGCGGATTTCATAAACAAGCCCATTCCCGCTCCGGGCAATATCGAATCTCATAATCCCCTCATGTTAACTTCCCGTAAGTTAGATTTTGCGTTTCATTAATACAATTGACAGTTTCTGTCTATAATTTTTTTAAGCGCAGTTTTACCGCTCCTGCTTGTTGTGGACATTAAGGGTTGAAAATCTGTGCTGATAGCGGTATGAGTCAATAGAGACGCAATATTTTTATCTCCCGAGGCAATTGCAAAACTCTCACATTCTGTCATTCCCGCAATGATTTTAAGCGGGAATCTGGTTCTAACTGCTTGAAAAACCGTATTCCCGATAGAAACATTCGGGAATGACAAATAGTTTTGCAATTGGCTCTCCCGCGTTAAAATCGGGAACAACTCTTTGAAAATATACGAAACAAGAAAGAATAATAAATGGAAAACAGATGGACTTTTGTAGATAACCCGGCAAACCTTAAAATCGCCGAAAAAAAAATCGCTGCCGCCGCCGTTGTCGCCATCGATACGGAGTATGACTCCTTCCGCTATTTCTTCGACAAATTATGCCTGCTTCAGGTTCAAACCGGCGCAGAAACCTGGCTGATCGACCAGATGGCCGGTCTCGATATGGCATTTCTGGGAAAAGTTTTTGACAATCCGGACGTTTTGAAGATCTTTCACGCCGGGGATAACGATATCCGAATTCTCAAACGCGATTACTCATTCTCCTTCCGCAACATCTTTGATACCCATCGCGCCGCCTCCCTGCTGGGGGTGCGCCAGCTTGCCCTTTCCCGCCTGCTGGAGAGCTATCTGGGCGTTACTCTTGAAAAAAAAATGCAACGCTCCCGGTGGGATCTACGGCCCTTGAGTATCGATCAATTGAATTACGCCGCGCTCGATACGGTTTATCTGCCTCCCCTTTATCTCAAACTGAAGGCGGAGCTGGATGAAAAAGGGCTGGAAAGAGAGGCGGAACGGGTTTTTGCCGGGGTAACGGAGGTCGTCTGGAGGCCAAGGGATATCGATCAGAGCGGTCACCGCAAACTCCCCGGCTATCGGCAGCTTACCCCCGCCCAGAAGGAGAGGCTCCGGTTATTGTACAGTTGGCGCTTCGACAAGGCGCAAAAGACCGATCGCGCCTGCTTCATGCTTTTGTCGGATCACCAGCTTGTCTCCCTGGCCCGCGTTGACGAAGTCTCGGCGGAGAAAATAGTCGGGCCGGGGCTGCTCTCGTCGGCGGGTGCGCAACGCTTCGGTTCGGAGATAATTGATATCCTGATTCAGTAAAAATACCTCTGTCAGGTCTGCCCGGAATAGCCTCCGGCCTCTCCGGCGGATGGCAAAGGCGCCGGCGCTACCGGCTTTCCGAGGACAGAAGAGAAGGCAGCGCCAAAGGCGCCAGCGCGTCTCCCGGATAGAGCACCTTTTCCAGGAAAAGACCGGAGGTCGGCGCCGTGTAGTGCGCCGGGAGATCGGAATGGCTCTTCAGCAACTTCTCCACTTCCGCGGGGGGGATGTTTCCCCGCCCCGCCTCGACCATAATCCCGACGATTCTCCGCACCATTTTCCACAAAAAATGGGAACCGACGATGCGAAAGACGATCATGTCCCCCCAACTGTTCAGCTCCAACCGCTCAATCTGCACCTCCGTCGAGAGATTCTTGTCGATCCTTTTATCGGCGAAGGTGGAAAAATCGTGGAATCCGTGGAATTTTTCCATTGTCGCCTGCATTTTCCCCATATCGAGAGCATCTTTCACCCACCAGACATAACGCTTCATAAAGGCGGTGCGCCGACCGGACAGCAGGTAGATATAACTTCTGGCCTGCGCCGTGTGCCGGGCGTGAAATTTGTCCGCGACCTCCTCGACCTTGAGAATGTTGATCGAGGCGGGGAGCAGTTCGTTCAGTTCGAAAAGCATCTTTTGCGGCTGAATCCGGCGCGGGGCTTCAAGGTGGGCAACCTGGGCCAGCGCGTGCACACCGGCATCGGTGCGTCCGGCCCCCTGAATCTCCACCCCCTGGCCGAAAAGTTGCGACGCTGCCGTAATAAGGGTTCCCTGCACGCTCCGGGCGTTTTTCTGCGTTTGCCAGCCGCGGTAGCCGGTTCCGTCATACTCCAGGGTAAGCTTGTACTTGCAGCAAAAAGACTGGCCCGTTCTTTTCGGGCGCGGCGGCGCATTTTTCTCTTTCATGTTGTCCCTTCATCTTCCTTAATTGTTCGCCAACCATTGCCTGATCCGGTGTTTTTTATTTCAGCGGCGGCGCCGGCAACAACTGCTGATTCTTCTCCCCGAGCAAGATCATCCCCTGCAGGCCAAACAGGATGTCGGCATCAGGCAGGTCCCGGTCGGGAAGTTCACTGCCCGGGTGAAGCGTCGTAATGACCGTTTTTCCCACGATAATCCGGCCCTTTACGCCATTGGCCCCTTTTGTTCCTACTTTCCAGAAATTGTGGAATATCAAAGGTTTTCCCCGGTACGTTCCAATATACAGCATGATATGCCCCGGCGTCCAGAGCAACGTCCGCCAGGGGACGCCTTGCTGGGTGATGAGCGCCTCTTTTTTTTCAGGCGCAAGCCCAAGCAGCGACACGAACCTCCCGGCGCCGGCCTGGTCGATAGAGTTGCGCGGCAGCAGGATGCCGAAAGGGGCGAACAGATCCCTGGTTGTTGCCGAACAGTCCCTTTTACCCTGGAATCCCCCCCAGCCGTATTTTCCGCCGACGAGTTCGCCGGCAAGGCGCGCGACATTACGAGCGGTGAAAGGAAGCGGCTTTTCGGCCGCCGCTCCTGCCGGGATGCTTCCTTCGGCTAACGAGGCCCTGCCGGCGGCGTCCCTTTGCGGAATTCCGATGCGCACGCTTTCGCCCTTGCCCCCGACTTTGGGGAAAACGGCCCCCAGCGGCGCGAAAAACAGGGCGCCCCCGCCGCCTGAAACCGGCGTTTTGTCCCGCACGATAATTACATAGTTTCCATTTTCCCAGGATGTCATAAAAGCGGGCGTCACGGGAGCGACCACCTCGGCCTTAACCCAGCCGACAAGGTGTTCGGTCTCCGCAAGCAGCCATTTTTTATCCCGACTGATTAACGTGATAAAAACGGGAGTCCCCGCCGGGATAGAGGACTGCTGAAAGTTGTCGAACGAGTTTTTTATCCCCGGCGTCGAATAATTCGAATGGCGCTCTATGGTTGGCAGCATTCGGGAATCGGTTTGCCTTAACGTTATTGCAGGAAACAGCCCTTGCGGATAGAGTTCGACGGGAACATTTTCAATGATTGATCTTATCCAGTTTGGGCTGCGGAGCCGTCCGTCGCTTCCATAACCAGGATTGTTTTCATATTTTTGCACCCCCCAGGTTGCCGTTTCCCGGCTGTGGTGCGGTTGTTGACGATGCCACGGGTTAAAAAACGCAAGGTTTGCTTCCCTGTTCAGGCGCGCCTGCTCTTCCGGCGGCAGCAGCCATTGATCGGCGGTGGCGGCTTGCATGTAGGAAAGCGGATTCTGACTGAGGGCGGAAAGATCGCGGATCGTTCGCTGCGCCAGAATGCTTGACGGAACTGCCAGTTGCGCCAGCGCCACAAGAAAAATCATCAGGACTGATGTGATTACAGGCGACGCGAAAAGATGCAGGCGTCTCTTTATTTTGGCAGCCATTAAACAAGTTCGGAAAATCATAGCGCGTCTTTAGCTTATGTTGGCATCTGCCGGTTTTGGGGTATCGTTAAATTGCGTTAAGGCGCTTACACGGCCATCGAGGTCGTCTTCAAGGCTCTGGTTTTCGCAGTCGGGAAGCGTGGCTCAAAACGTGAGTTGCGCCCAGTCATCCTTGATAATATCGGAAATCACTGAACCGACATAAACTACATTCAAACCGGCGGCTTCGAGCGCTACTTCCCGGTTGTCGCTGGTTATGAGTGCAAACATTTTTGTTGCCATGAGGAGGCTCCATTCTCACTGTTTCTGTGACTTTATCAGAAAAAAGAGGCGTCAGCCACCATTTTAATACCCAAAATCCGCGATTAAAGTGGATATTGCAAGAGAAATACATTGAAAAACCCCGTTGATTCAGATATATATGTGTTGTCAAGACGCCATAAATACCAAACCAACGAGGTTAAAGACATGCTACAA
>JAHYJE010000062.1 GCA_019429105.1 Syntrophobacterales bacterium | reverse complement strand
TTGCTGATCAAAGAGGAAACGGGGCTTCCGACCATCATCGCCGACGACCCGCTCACCACCGTCGCCCGGGGCGCCGGTATGGCCCTCGATCACATTGATATCCTCAAAGAGGTCACCTTTCAAACATGAAACTGTTTTCGAGAAGCAATTATCTTGAAATATTCTGACAGCGAGAGTAATATTTTACAGTTTAAGAAAAGTAACTGATGGAGGCCTGAACCTCGTTCCCTCAGCCTTATCTGTAAAATCCTCCACGGAGCCAACATCATGCTGACAACGGAGAAGGTCTCACCCTGTATTTTAGAATGCGATAGAAAGGAAATTGCAAAAAACAATTTAATGGATGGATTAGATTTTGGAGAGCTGATCGGTCGCAGTGAACCTATGTTGAAGGTCTTTGAAACAACTGCAAAGGTCGCAAACTCAGAAAGCACCGTCATCTTGTATGGAGAAAGCGGAACCGGCAAAGAGCTCGTTGCGCGGGCAATCCATTGCAACAGCAGTAGAAAAAACAGTAAAATAGTTGCCGTAAATTGCGGCGCCATTCCGGAAGAACTGCTTGAAAGCGAACTGTTCGGCCATGAAAGGGGGGCATTTACCGGCGCCATCCGCAGCCGCGCAGGCCGATTTGAGCTTGCACAAGGAGGCACTATTTTTCTCGATGAAATAGGCGATATGAGCCCGGCGCTGCAGGTAAAACTGCTGCGCGTCATTCAGGAAAAGGCGTTCGAAAAGGTGGGAGGCGTCAAAACAATAAAAGCAGATGTCCGCATTATCTCAGCAACAAATAAGGATCTGGAAAAGGCAGTGGCCGATAAAAAATTCCGGGATGATCTTTTTTATCGCGTCAATGTAATCCCGATTTATATGCCGCCGCTACGGTCAAGAAAGATCGACATCCCCATCCTTGCCTTGTATTTTCTTGATAAATTTAACAATCTTAACAATAAGAACGTGACAGGAATAAAAGAAGCAGTAATGAGTATTTTTCAGAATTATCCTTGGCCGGGAAACGTCCGCGAGCTGCAGAATCTGATCGAACGAATCGTTGTCATTAAGGAAAACGGAGAAGTAACCGTCGATGACCTCCCTGCCAAAATGATTGCTGCTGCCAAGAGGATATGCCCCGCGGAATCTGATTGCGGTTTCCCCAAGGAAGGCATTGATTTAAACAAGGCAGTTGAAGATTTTGAAAAGGATTTGCTCTGCAGGGCTCTAAAGAAAACCGACGGAGTCAGGAGCAGAGCGGCAACCCTTTTGGGAATAAACAGAACGACCCTGGTGGAAAAATTAAAAAGATTCAAAATAACGCAGGTATAGCAGACAAAAATGGATCTACTCACACTGATTGAAAAAATGCCCGCTTTTCCGCAAAGCGTTCAAGGGCTCATGGATTTAACATCCGGCATAAATTGCCCACCCCGGGAGGTGGTGGATGTAATACAGCGGCGATAACATTGTTCAGGAGCTCCCCGCTGAAATTTATGCCCTTTTGGGAGCTGAAGGCATGGAGAATGTCATATTATCTTTGGGAGATGTAACTGCATCTTTAGACAAATCTTTTTTGCGGCAGTAGCCGGGGAAGATTGCCTTTGTCTTGCAACCGCACAGGCGGATCGGCAGCAGGGAATCAACTTTTCTGCAAGAAGAGGGGGATAGGGAATTTGAAAATACGATTCTGGGGGGTGCGCGGTTCGATGCCTTCGCCAGGGGCAAAAACCGTCAGATACGGTGGCAACACAACCTGCATCGAGGTAAAAACCGACAGCGGGCAGACAATCATCCTTGATGCGGGCACGGGGATATATCCCCTGTCTCAGCAGCTTCTAAGCGCAATGCCCCTTACCTGTCATATATTTATCACCCATACACACTGGGATCATATCCAGGGTCTTCCCTTTTTCCTTCCGCTTTTTATATCCGGCAACAATGTCCGAATCTACGGAGCATTTGATCCCCTGCTGCAAAAAGATATCGGGGATGTGCTGCGCGATCAAATGGCGTACTGCTACTTCCCCGTCAGAGAAGCCGAACTTGCCGCTGATATACAATACAAATCACTTCGCGAACGGCAAGCAACAGAAATTGGGTCAACTCTGGTTACAGGCATAATAACGAACCACACCGCCCTTAATTTCGGATATCTTATTGAGAGCAATGGGAAAAAGGTTTTTTTCACCGGCAACAATGAAGAATTGTTCAATATTTACAGTCCTGAAGACGACTCATATGAAGAATATAACCAAATTATCCAGCATAAAAACGCTTTCCTTCACGATTTCATAAGGGGCGCCGATGTCATTATTGCCGATTCCGCATACACCAGTGAAGAATATCCGGTAAAAAAAGGATGGGGGCACGGCACTTATGAGTACTGTATCGAGATGGCAAAAAAAGCAGAAGTCCCATCCCTGTACTTTACTCACCATGAACCTCTGCGCAGCGATGATGAGCTTGACCGGATTAAAAAACAGTTGGAGGAGCGGTTTTCACCATCCCCCGGAACGCCTATCCTTTATATGGCGTACGAAGGTCTCGAAATAAATCTTTAAGCATAAGAATCTGTGAGGCGTCTCATGTTGACAAAAGCGGTTATCGATCAGCTCAGAAACCACGTCGGTGCGAAAAACGTTTACGATGAAAAAGAAGATCTTCTCGTTTACGGGTATGACGCAACCCCGGAGGTCAGCGCCCTTCCCGACGTGGCAGTGTTTCCGGAAAATATCGAGGGTCTGAGGGCGGCGCTTGCCATCAGCCGCGCAGAAGGCCTCCCTGTCACGCCCCGCGGCGCGGCAACGGGGCTCTCCGGCGGGAGCACCCCGATCAATGGCGGCATGGTTCTCGGCCTCACCCGGATGAATAAAATCATCGAGATCGACGAGGAGAATCTGACCGCCACCGCCGAAGCGGGCGTCATTACGATTGATCTGTTCAATGCCGTATCTGCGCGGGGGCTTTTCTACCCGCCCGATCCCGGTTCGCAGAACGTCTCGACGCTCGGCGGCAACGTCGCGGAAAACGCAGGGGGGCTCCGTGGCCTCAAATACGGCGTAACCAGAAACTACGTGATGGCCCTGACCGGCCTCCTTGCCGACGGGACGGAGTTCAAAACCGGGGGGAAATGCGTCAAGGATGTAGCCGGCTATTCGCTGCGCGACCTGCTCGTCGGCAGCGAGGGAACCCTCGGGATCATCACCGAAATCACGGTCCGTCTGATCAGCCCGCCCCAGGAAAAGCGCACCCTGCTTGCCTCTTTCCGGGATATCCGCACCGCCGGCGAGGCGGTGTCGAGGATCATCGCCGCCCGGATCATCCCCGCGACCCTCGAAATTATGGACAAAATGACAATCAACTGCGTCGAGGACTATGCCGCAATCGGACTTCCCCGCCAGATGGAGGCTCTCCTTTTGATCGAGGTTGACGGTCACCCCGCGGTAGTTGCCGAAGAGGCGGCAGGGGTCCGGAGAATCCTGGAAGAGGTCAGGGCTGCTGAAATCCATCAGGCAAAAACCCCCGCCGAGGCGGCCCGCCTTGCCGCCGCCCGGAGAACCGCCCTTTCGGCAGTGGCCCGCGTTTCGCCCACCACGATCCTGGAAGACGCCACCGTCCCCCGGAGCCGTCTATCCGAAACATTTGCCGAAATCGAAAGGCTCAAGGAGAAATATCAGGTCCGGGTGGCCACCTTCGGCCACGCGGGGGATGGCAACCTCCACCCCACGGCCCTTGCCGATGAGCGCAACCGCACGGAAATTGAGCATGTCCATGCCTTCTTCGCCGAACTGTACGAAAAGGTCCTGGCGATGGGGGGAACGGTTTCCGGCGAACACGGAATCGGGATCGCCAAGAAGGGCTATCTGCTCCGCCAGTTTGGCGAGGGCGGCATGGGTGTCATGCGCCGGATCAAAAACTCCTTCGACCCGGGAGGTCTGCTCAATCCGGGGAAGATCTTCATTGATGATGCATCCTCTACCAAGGTCCGGACTGAGGGAGGACTCCATGCCTGAATCTTCTCCTGTTGGCAATTTCAATCCGGCCGACGCCCCGAGCTATGAATCGATCCTGCAGTGCATGCGCTGCGGCTTCTGTCTTGCCGTCTGCCCCACCTACGCCCTGACCAATCGGGAGCGCTCCAGTCCCCGGGGCCGCGCGGCCCTGGCCCGCGCCGTGGCGGAGGGACGGCTGGAATTCACTGCCGCCGTCGGCGAGGAGGCGTTCTTCTGCCTGGACTGCAAGGCTTGTTCCACGGCATGTCCCTCGGGAGTGCAAGTCGGGACGATCATGGAATTCTGCCGCAGCCAGGAACAGAACTTCCATCCCCCTTCCGTCCCCGCCGGTATCCTGCGCGACTTCATCCTCAAGCGGATGCTGCCCTCCCCTGATATGATGGAGACGTCTCTCCTGCCCGTCCGTCTCTACCAGCGCCTCGGCGTGCAGTGGGCCGTTCGTCGGCTCGGACTGAACCGCTTTCTCCCCGACACCCTGGCCAAGATGGAGGGGATCCTCCCCACCCTCGGTCGGCCGCTCCGCCTCAACATCCCGGCGGTCATCCCGGCTCAGGGGAAGAAACGGGGCCGAGTGGCCTTTTTCCTCGGCTGCGCCATGAGCCTGGTCTTCCCGGACGTATCCCGGCAAACCGCCCGCATTCTGGCCCAGCAGGGCTTCGAGGTTGTCACCCCGGCGCAGGTAAAATGCTGCGGCGCCCCCCACCTGGCCGAAGGGGATCGCGAAACCGCCCGGCGCCTGGCCCTGATCAATCTCGAACTCTTCCTCGGACTGGATTGTGAATATATCGTCACCGACTGCGCCGGCTGCGGCTGTGCCTTAAAGGAGTATGAGGAACTCCTCGCCGGCCATGCCGATCACGAGCGGCTCCGGCTGTTTCGCTCCAAGATCCGCGACATCTCCGAATTTCTCGCGGAGGTCGGAATCAGGACCGAGGAGCTCAAAGAAGTGCCGCTCAGCGTCACGTATCACGAGCCCTGTCACCTCGTTCACGGCCAGGGCCTTTCCGTACCCCCGCGCCAGGTGCTCCGGCAGATCCCCGGCGTTGAGCTCCGGGAGATGAAGGAGTCTAACTGGTGCTGCGGGATGGCGGGTTCCTTCGCCCTCAAGGAGATCGAGACCAGCCGCAAGCTTCTCGAAAGGAAGCTAAACAATGTGCGGGCCACCGACGCCGACGTTCTCGTCACGGGTAACCCCGGGTGCCATCTCCAACTCGCCTGGGGCGTCCGGGAGATGGGTTTGAAACAGCCTGTCCTGCACATCGTGGAACTCCTCGGACGCGCCCTTCCCAAATGAGCAATTTACCTCACAAAAATGGATTAAAATGGAGGGACGGCCTTCAGTCGCGTCCGCAGTGGCTCCCTGAAGAGAAACCCCTATAACTTAATGATTTATGCACGCATTTTCCTATGAAACCAGCCAACACCCAGGTCGAAGATAAATTCCGGGAACTGCTCGCTCTGGTCGTCCGGTTGCGCTCTCCCGACGGCTGCCCCTGGGACCAATCCCGCAAGCAGGCTGATATCGCCCGTTACCTCCTCGAGGAGTCCTATGAGGTCGTCGAGGCCATTGAAGGCGGCTCGCCGCCGGCGCTCATGGAAGAGCTCGGAGACCTTCTTTTTCAGATCCTCTTCCTCGCCCGGATGGCCGAGGAGGCGGGAGAATTCTCCATTGCCGACGTTATGCAGGCGCTCACCGAGAAGATGATCCGCCGCCATCCCCATGTCTTCGGCGACGTCAAGGTTAAGAATGTCGAGGAGGTCCGCGCTAACTGGGAGCGAATCAAAAAGGAGGTCGAACACAAGGAAACCGGCAATGCCCGTCTGTTCGCCGACGTCTCCCGCTCCCTTCCCACGCTGACAAAGGCCCAGCAGATCACCGCCCGGGCCTCAACGGTCGGATTCGATTGGGACAACACCGCCGGGGTGCTGAAGAAAGTCGATGAGGAACTCGGCGAATTCCGAGCCGCCCTGGAAAAAGGCGCTCAAGGGGCCATGCACGATGAGGCCGGCGATCTCCTGTTCACACTTGTCAACCTCTGCCGCTTTGTCCGCGTGGATGCAGAAGCGGCCCTCCGCAGTTCCCTCGGAAAGTTCAACCATCGGTTCGCCCATATCGAAAAGGTCCTTGCCTCACAAGGCAAGACCCCGGCGGATTCTTCCCTCGTCGAAATGGAGCGGCTCTGGAACGAAGCGAAAAATAACTCAGCAGGGAAACCCTGAACGAGCATTGAGATTTATGAAAATTAAGCTTTCTCAAAAGGTCTGTCACCGAGCCGCCTCTCTTGCCCAACGGTATCGCCAACCCCTGCTTTTCGGTTGAAAACAGCCGTAAAATATTTCTTGACAAGCCAAAACAGCCTCCCCTATACTCCGACCGTCTAAAAGCAATGTCTTATCATTCGGTTGGAGTGATTTGAATACGAAAGGAAATTACAGCATGAACGAAACGACTATCGGTGTAATCGGAGGCAGCGGACTGTATGATATGGAAGGGTTGGAGCAGGTGGAGCGGATAAAGATTGAAACTCCTTTTGGCGATCCGTCTGACGAATTTGTCACCGGCATACTGAACGGGGTAAAGATGGTGTTTCTTCCCCGCCATGGGCGGGGACACCGCCTGCTTCCCTCTGAAATCAATTATCGCGCCAATATCTAAGGTATGAAGACACTTGGTGTGGAACGGATTATCTCCGTCTCGGCGGTGGGAAGCCTGAAAGATGCCATCGCACCAGGGCATATCGTCATTCCGGACCAGTTTTACGATCGGACCAAAGGGGTCAGGAAGGATACTTTTTTCGGTGACGGCGTTGTTGCCCACGTCGGATTTGCCAACCCGGTCTGTGGAGATCTCTCTCATCTTTTCTTCAGCGCTGCGCAAAAAGCCGGGGCTACTGCCCACAAAGGGGGGACATACATCTGTATAGAGGGGCCGGCATTTTCGACCCGCGCCGAATCATTTTCCTATCGGGCACTCGGGGCTTCCGTTATCGGCATGACCAATCTGACTGAAGCCAAACTGGCTCGTGAAGCCGAGATATGCTACGGCATCATCGCACTTTCAACCGATTATGATTGTTGGCACGAGTCACATGAGGATGTTACGGTCGAAACTATCATCAGGATCATCCATCAAAACGTGACCATGGCGAAGAACATTATCCGTCATGCAGCAGCCGAAATCGGTAACGAGCGTCTCTGCGCCTGCGTCAGTGCGATGCAGTCTGCCGTTATTAACGACCGTGCCGTTATTCCCGAAGCGACCAGACAGAAGCTGGCACCGCTTGTCGGCAGGTATCTGTAGCTCTTAGTGTATCAACATTCCCGGAGACAGACCTACCTGGCTGCACCACTGTGAACAGTGCCTTGCCTGCATCCAGTGGTGTCCGCAGGAGGCGATCCCTCGATCACAGATAAAGATAATCCGAGAACCGCAGCGCTCGACCAGAGAAGTTTCATGGTGAGCATGTGCCGAAAAGCAATATTGTCGGCATTGCGTGCGATAAAGGAGATACCGCCAATACCCAGCAGAGCGGCAGCCACCAACCGTGTTGCGACAGGATCAACACTCTGCCAGCCCAACAACTTTAAACAGTAGAGGCAATTGCAAAACTCTCACATTCTGTCATTCCCGCAATGATTTTAAGCGGGAAAACGAAGTTTAATGTTCATAATCTGGTTCTAACTGCTTAAAAAACCGTATTCCCGATAGAAGCATTGTGTACATTAAGCTCCGCTTTCGGGAATGACAAATGGTTTTGCAATTGGCTCAGTATTGTGGGGCAGCCATTAGGGGAATTGCAAAGAGGTAATCGACAATAAAATGGGCAATAAAAAGTTTCCTGAGTAGTGCTGGTACCGTGCGTATGGATGATTCCATCATGGCACCTCCTTTGGTCCCGCCAATGGGTTGATGCGGCGGTTCAACGCGCGGCGGGCGATGCGAGTGATGACCACGGTAACCGCCACCGTGGCGATGAGGCCGACCACATAAAGCGCCCATTCGGCGAGAGTCCGGGCGCGTCCGCTATCCTTCCCACCCAGCTCCGCCAGAGAGCCGGCCAGTGAACCGAGATAGACATACATTACGGTACCGGGGATCATCCCGATCCAGGAGGCAAGCACGTAGTCGCGCAGCGATACGCGCGTCAACCCGAACACGTAGTTGAGCAGGTTGAACGGGAAGACCGGTGAAAGCCGGGTGAGGCCGACGATCTTCCAGCCTTCGGAAGCGACAGCCTGGTCCATTGCGTTAAATGTGACGTTCCCCTTGATCCGGCGAGCGACCATTTCCCGCGCCAAATATCGCCCGATCAGGAAGGCAGCCGTCGCCCCGACGGTTGAAGAGAGCGAGACGAGCAGCGAGCCGTTAACGACGCCGAAGACCACGCCCGCCCCGAGGGTCAGGATCGATCCGGGCAGCATGAACACGCAGGCTGCAATGTAGAGCCCGAAGAAGACCAGGGGACCGACAGGGCCGGCTGCTTCTACCCACGCCAGGGTGTCACGAAACAATTGTTGCAGATTGAATTGTTTCGCCGCCAAAAGGAGCCCGACGAGTATTGCGGCCAGGGCAACACCCTTCATGCCCATGATGACATAGCGCTTGCGGGCGGCTTTGTTTGTCTCCGAAGTCATGGCCTCCCCTTTCGTTCATTTAGCGACCAGTCATAGTCCAAAAACTTGACGGCGTAGCCGCCCGCTTCCAGGTACTTCCGGTCGGCATCGGAGAGATACCGTGAACAGAAATTGGCTATCGCACGCCGAGTTTCGTTCAGTCCGATGAACCCGGTAGTCGGGGCATACCTGGCGCGGAAATCGTCGCCATACCACTTGAAGATCGACGAGAAGTAGACAACCTCGTTCCTGCGGTCGATCCGGAAGGCAAGCGGGTTGCCCGGAAATCGCCTCGCCTGGTCGTCCAACTGTTCGTTCAGGCGCTCCCCCGTAAACGCCTCGCTGCGCAACGGGGGACACCCCTTTGCCGCGCAGACAAGCGCCATGTGCAGGCGGGGTTCATTGTACTGCTTGCGCAGGATGCCGTGTTCCAGGGTATTCAGGGTGATGGTGTTTCCGAACAACCGCACCACCGGCTGATCCCACGGCCCTTTAACCCTACAACGATACATAACTAAATAAACAGTTGACAAATATGCCTGACTCTGTTACTTGTTTTTCAAAAACATGAACAGGAGGTGGGCCATGATTCCGGAAGATCGAGTTTATGATGGTAGCTTTCC
>JAHYJE010000061.1 GCA_019429105.1 Syntrophobacterales bacterium | reverse complement strand
GTACCAGAATGCCGACGGGCAATTGATATTCAGATACGATAATGCCCGCCATAAACCGGAATTGGCATTCAGCGATCATAAACACCTGTCTGACGGCTCGATTGTGCAATCCGCCATGCCGAATATAACCGATATTGTGGATGCGGTGATCAAATGTCTATAAGAAGAAGGCACCCCCGGCAAAACGCTAAATTTAAAGACCTGACCCCCAAAAAAAACCAAAAAAGGAGAAAATAATATGCGAGTTGAAGCGATAGTAAAAAAGGACGGCTGGTTCATACCCAACCCGGGTTTTGCTGTTGGTAAACAAAAGCATATTCTTCTTGATGTAACCCCCGTTGCCACAGAAGATATTCCTGGTGATGCGTTTTTGCAGGCAGCCGGTATGCTGAAGAAAACCAAAATAGACGGAGTTAATTTTCAGAAAAAGCTGCGAAAAGAATGGGACGGGCGATAGTGTACCTGATAGACACCAATATCATCGTATATTACCTTAAAGGCGAGCTTTGCATAACTCCGATTTCCTCCTGACCCATTTATCGACAACCTCCTTCTCCTTCGGGTTGTTTCCGACGATGAAACCGACCACAATTTTTCGATTGAATGATCTCTAAAAACCACCTTAAAAAACTCACGAAAAATGACAATTTTAAGACCCCCAAGACTTGTGAGGAGAGATCATGCTGATCGAATATGACAGATAATATAGCAATCAAGCGTCCCGGCAATGGATTGTCACCCACGACCTACTGGACGATTCTGGGAGGGACGGCGCCGAAAGATTATGACACGGATGAAATGATTACGGAACAATCGCACATAAGTTAATTGGGAGTATGACTATGGAATTTTACACGATTGTGTTGAAAAAAAATGAATCTTATTGGGTTGCTTTATGTCTGGAGAATGGTTGCGTGGGGCAAGGGCATTCAAGGAAAACGGCAATATCAAACCTCAAGGATGCCGTTGATTCTATTGCGGAAGCCAGAAAGGCCGACGCTGATATTTATGCCGAACCATTGTCCATCAAGGAATTGCACGAGTTTCTGACTGTAGAAGCGCCCTTGCCTGTTTCCAGGCCATTGGAGATGAGAACATTATATGCCTAAGAATATTCCCGCTTTGAAAGTAAAGCAGCTCATAAGGTTGCTGGAATCCCGCGGGTGTAGTTTCTACAGAGAAGGCAAAGGTGATCATAAGCTATATGTGCGCTATGTCGAAGGGAGAAAAAGGGTTACCCCGATTGATATGGGCCAAAAGGAGTTTTCACCGCCTTATGTTTTGAGAATATTACGTCAGTTTGGTTTCTCGGATGAAGAAATTGAAGGGTTGCTGAAGTAGATACATTGACAAATTGGGAAGGCAAGCACAGAAAAAATTATGATACTGATGAAATGATTGACGAATGATAAGACGAGGATAAATCAATGAAAATATCAGGGCATGAAAAAATTCACATCTATAATGCAAGGCTTCAATCGTTGTATGGGGATGTCATCCGTTGGCTAAAAGAAGCCGATATTCCGTGTATGCACCTATTTGAAGATCACGCGCTTGCGGAAGAGCATATCGGTCATTATGTTGCAAAAAAAATGATCATAAAGCAAGATGGCGAAACATTAGCACAGTTTATCCCTGTCGGCATTTTAATAATCGGCGCGGAGGGCCGTGTTGATCTTGTTGGAAAGAGCGGCAAGGAAATATTGGTATATTTTTCCGAAGGCGGCCCGGAAATGATAACAGGTATGTCTGTGGGTGATAATATGATCGCAGAAAATGCCGTTAAAATATATGGTCAAAAAAGAGAGGGCTGGCATTGGATAGACGACCGCATTACCGGTAAGCAGCCTGAATTTACAAGAGATATTTTTCTGGCCCTTTTGGAGCGGATCAATTGAGCATGCAGGAAATTGACTCTATCTATACATTCTATCTCTTCATTAAGGACTCCATTAGAGTGACTGGGCGCATTTTTGATCGGCAACTGTCCGGTATTCAGAAAAGAACAATGTTTGAAAGCATGCCCTACGACGAGTTCACGAAGTCTCATGCAATTGCCTTATCGGAGCTTGACAATTTAGTTGTCTTGTCTCTTTTTGCCGCCTTCGAGCGGTCGCTGCGGAATGACCTTTCTGATAAGCTTGATGTTCTGAAAACGATATGCCCCAAAAATCTTGGGAATGGGATTTATAATTTGACCAACGCTGAAATTGAAAGGTGGCGGATAGAAGAAATTTTTTCACTTTTTGACTTCATGGTTGTGAGAGATAACATTGATAGGCTAAAAGAGGTGCTGAAATATAGAAATTGGATTGCCCATGGCAAAAATCAAAATAAAAAACCGCCCGCAAGGATCGATCCCAAAATGGCCTATGAAGCTATCAACTACTTTATGAACAGCATGACAAATACGATTGAAAGAAAATAGGCTGACCAAAATGGCAAAAAAGCCGGGGGCAATTATATTTATGTCAATTCTGAGGCAATCTGGCCTCAAAAAGGTGGATTTTGAGTAGGCGCAAGACCCCCATTTATCCTCATGTCCCCCTATTTCCCCCGGCCGCGGCCACGTCAAACGCATCAAGGACGTGGTACACGCAAAACGCTAAAATGCAAGACCCCCGAGAATTACAAAAGGAGGTTAAAAAGTGAAAAGTGAAGGTATGAATGTTTATCTTGATACAAGCGCTTTGAATAGAATTTTTGACGATCAATCGCAACCCCGGATTTTTCTGGAAGCGTCAGCTATGCTTTTAGTATTTGGTCTGATAGATAAGCGTATTATTTCGATTGTTTCATCAGAGGTGTTGATATACGAAAATTCACGAAGCCCTTATGCAGAACGGCAACTATTCGTTACTTCGGTCTTGCATAAAGCCCGCGTGATCCAGGCGTTAAATGATAGATTGGCAAAAAGGGCCCAAGAGATAGAAGCCTTGGGAATTAAGGGTCTTGATGCTCTGCATTTGGCCTGCGCAGAAAGACTAAAGGCTGACTATTTTGTCACGTGTGATGATAGAATTATACGAAAGTACACTGGAACGGTTGCAGTGGTAAATCCGGTGGAATTAACCATGACCATGTTAAAACAGGAGGCGGACAATGCTGACAGCTAAAAAATTAATGGTTCCGTCCAGCGAAGAGGTCAGAAGCGAAGCGGTTCAGACACTCATTAAACGTATGGGCATTACCAAAGCGGCCATTTTCATCAGGGAGAACATGGCGCAGAAAATGGATTACCTGAAAGTAAAAGATGAACTTTTTGCGGGGAAATCGGCGGCTAATTTGTACGAGGAAATTAAAAAATAAGATGGGGTCAGGTCTCGCCATCCTCGGCGCCTCCTACCGCGAGGACGTGGGCGACAAAAACATAAAGGGACGCTGTTAACTTATTAACTTATTCCTTGACGGGGGGCTGGAAATAAGGTTACGGGAGTCCATGCCTAGAGGATCACGCATAGATGCCGTTGGCGCCGTACACCATATTATGGTTCGCGGGATTGAACGCAGGAAGATATTCGACGGGGATGCCGATCGGGATCACTTTCTTCACCGGATGGGTGAGATTCTTCTGGATACAGGAACCACTTGCTTTGCCTGGTCCCTGATGCCCAATCACTTTCATCTGCTTTTGCGTACCGGGAACGTTCCCGTCTCGACCGTTATGAGACGCCTGTTGACGGGATACGCTGTCTGGTTTAACCGCAGCCGACGCCGCTACGGACACCTGTTTCAGAACCGTTATAAATCCATTCTCTGCCAGGAAGATTCCTACCTTCTGGAACTCGTGCGCTATATTCATCTTAATCCGCTGCGGGCTGGATTGGTTAAGAGCATTCAAGCATTGGACGTCTATCCCTATTCAGGTCACGGCGCCCTGATGGGCGGATTGAGAAAATCCTGGCAGGAAACAGACGAAATCCTCAAACTATTTGGCAGCAACCCGGCTTTAGCCCGCCGGACGTATCAGCAGTTTGTGGAACAGGGGATCGAGCAGGGGCGAAGAAATGACCTCATCGGCGGTGGTTTGATCCGGAGCGCAGGCGGATGGGAAGGTTTGAAGCACAAGAGAGAGGAAGGGCAATACCAGCGCAGTGATGAACGGATACTGGGCGATAGTGATTTTGTAAGCGCGGTTTTGGACAAATCCAAAGAGAGCCTGACAAAGCGTCAAAAGCTGAAGTCCAAAGGAATGGATGTGGATAAAATCGCCACCCGCGTATCCAAATTAATGGGGGTTCCGGTTGATGATGTCTGGGCGGCCGGCAAACAGCAGCACATCGTGAATGCCCGGAGTCTTTTATGCTATTGGGCGGTTCGAGAACTGGGTGTTTCCATGTCCAGTTTAAGCCGGAGGCTGGGGGTATCCCTTCCTGCCATCAGTAAATCCGTTGTCCGCGGCAAGCAGATTACAGAAGATCATGCGTTCATATTGATCTGAAGTTAATAAGTTAACAGCGTCCCTCTGTCCCTCCCTCTTTGTCTATAATAGGAACCAGAACTTAACGGAGGCGGCCATGCAAAGGATAGTGATTCACGTAAAAGATGACGCAAAATTAAATGCGCTGATGAGCGTATTGAATGAAATTAATTTCATTGAAGTTGACAGAGAAGAAAAAGGCGCTTCGGGACTATCCAGACATGGCGATTTGAGGAAGTTGTTTGGTATATGGAAAAATCGCGATGTCTCACTTGCGGATATCAGGCAAAAAGCATGGCGGTAATGCCCCTATGATTCTATGTGACACGAATATCATCATTGAAGCTCTGAAAAATAATCCAGTTGTCATTCGAACGATAGAGAAAATCGGTCTGGAGCGGATAGCCGTCAGCGTTGTCACCGTAATGGAGCTTTATTATGGTGCGTTGCACAAAGCCGAACTAAAGAAGATCAAACGTCATCTGTCGTCAATTCGAATACTTCAAATAGACGAAGCAATCTCCGTTGCGGCATCAGAACTCATTGAACGATACGCAAAAAGCCACGGGCTACAGATACCAGATGCCTTAATTGCCGCAACTTCAATAAACCATGGTCTCAAGCTTTACACTGGAAATAAGAAAGATTTCATATATATCGAAAATGTCAGTTTGTGGGCGATCTAAATCCCCAGCCAACGTGAAACGTCACACTTCATCCCTAATTCCGGACTCCTAACGCTTATGAAACGTGCACATCACGATCTAAAAGTTTGGCAGGAAGCAATGGCGCTTGTAAAGATGATATACGAAAATTCATCATGCTTCCCGGAATCCAAAAATTTCGGCCTTAAAAGTCAGATCAGAAGAGCTGCAGTTTCCATCCCAAGCAGATTGCCGAAGACAAAGCGTTCATATTGTCATGAAGTTAATAAGTTAACAGCGTCCCTCTGTTTCTCGCAGCTTTCGAACTTTAGTTCGCTAATTATTTCATGCAAGAGTTGAGCTCTAAATTAAAGGCTGCTTATTGGGACGTGGATGTCTCCGCGGAACAAATCCGCCGGCTGCTTGCGGGAGATATAGATCATGCAGCCGGCATTGACCGGATTCATCTCTACCGCCGGCTGCTGATGACCTATGACTGGTACACGCTGCTGGCGCTGATTCCCCCGGAACATCTCCAGGAGGCCCTGAGCGATGCCGTTCTGGAGCTTCTGTATCCCGCGAGCCTCAAGGAACGTTATCTTTATGCGCGAAACGTATTATTCGGATAAGCTCTACCCGTTCATGGACATGGTACTGGCGCTGATTGGCCAGACATCCGCGGCGTTTTATCTCACCGGCGGCACGGCGCTCAGTCGGCATTACCTTCAACACCGCTATTCGGACGACCTCGATCTATTCGTAAACCGGGCGGACGATTTCCGCCGGCAGGTCACGGAGGCGCTGGAAGCTCTGCGTCGCGGCGGAATCGCATTCGAGCCGGGGATCGCCGCGGACGATTTTGTGCGTGTGCTGGCCCGCCGCGACGAGACGCCGCTCAAGATCGATTTTGTCAATGATATAGCGTTTCACTACGGCGATCTTCAGGAAGCGGCATTTTATCCCCGGATGGATCACTGGCGGAACATTTTGTCGAACAAACTCTGCGCACTGTCCCGCGGAGAGCCGAAGGACATCGCCGACATTCTCTTCATTGCCGGACGCTTTACCTTTTCCTGGCCCGAGGTTTTCAGCGAGGCCCGGCAGAAGGACCTCTGGGTCGATCCCATTGAGATATCAAGAATTATTGAAGAATTTCCCGTTGAGCTGCTGGATGGCATAAAATGGGTGGAGACGTTCGATATAAAAGCCTTCGCCGTTTCTCTGCGGGAGCTTCATCTTGATATATTGCATGGCCGGAACAATTCGTTGCTTTCAGCTTCCGGAAAAGAGATCTTTGCACGACTCTGAGTTCCCACCCCCGCGGCCATGGTTATCTCGTAGAATTCAGACGGGTTTTCCTCCGCCCGGTAGGGTGTTTGCCCCATCTTTTTTCCCTCTTCCTGGAGCGCTCCTGTAATCCAGAGGGCGGAGCTGTAGAAACGCTAAAATTCAAGACCTGACCCCCAAACTTTATATAGATGTATAGTCGAAAGATTCATGGAAACGTAAATTTGTTTCGTCTATAAACGAAAGCATGGAAAACTTTAGAATCGATACAGATACGATTTTGAACTATATCAGCTATATCGAGGCGAGTCTGCTTATCGACAAGGCGCCGAGGTATGACATTAAAGGAAAGAAACTCCTGGAGTTTTTTGACAAGGTTTTCCTGAACGATATCGGGCTTCGTCATGGATTGATCGGGTACAGGGAGAGGGATATCAACGGACTTCTGGAGAACATCGTTTTCAAGGAGTTACAGGCCCGGGGGTATAAGGTGGCAATTGGTGTCATCGATCAAACGGAGATCGGCTTTATCGCCGAGAAACAAAACGAAAAGAAATACATACAGGTATGCTACAGCCTGGGAAGCGAGGCGGCTGTTGAAAGGGAATTCGGCAACCTGGAGAAGATCAATGACAATTATGAAAAGATGGTCATCTCCATGGACAGATTCTTCCCACCCGAGAGAAACGGCATCATTCACCGATATGTAATCGACTTTTTACTGGAATAAAACTCTCCCCGATTATCCTCTATTCCCTCCTTCAAGGTTGGCAGGGTGGGGGTGACAACAGGAGGTTTCCCATGATGCTTGAAACACCGCAATACGCAAAAGCTTTTCTCAATCTCATCCTGGCCCGCCTACCGGATTCTGCCTCGCTTTTCGAACGAATTGGCCGGCAGTTAACGAAAGAGGCTGAATAAATTATCGATGACGGAGGTCACCCCCCGCAAAAACGCTAAATTTCGAGACCTGACCCCCAAACTTTTCGATTGAAAGCGAGACCTGCAAGATCGTAGAGAACTCGTACCGGGCAACGATCCTCGCCTTCCTCGACGAGTGGAGCCTCTTCGCCGAGCGCAACGGCGTCGATCTGATCAAGGTGATCCAGGCGATCAAGGTGCGCCCCACGCACTCGAACATGATCTTCCCCGGGCCGGGGGTCGGGGGCTACTGCCTGCCGAAGGACGGGGGCCTCGGCGTCTGGTCGTACAACACGCTGATGGGCTTCGAAGACGACATCTTCAAGATGACGCCGCTTGCGATCGACATCAACGACACGCGCTCCCTCCACGTCGCCGAGCTTGTCCGGGACGCCCTGCGCAACATGGGCAAGATCGTCGCTGCCTCGAAGGTGGTGGTGCTGGGCGCCTCGTACCGTGAGGACGTCGGCGACACCCGCTACAGCGGCTCCGAGGCGCTTGTCCGCAAGCTTGCCGAAATGGGTGCGGAGATCGGCGTCCATGACCTGTACGTCAAGCGCTGGTGGGAGCTGGAGAAGCAGGATAGCTACCCCGCGCCGGGCCATTCCTGGGCGCGTTTCTTCCGCAACCAGGAGAGTCTCTCCGATCTCCGGATCGAGCAGGACGTCGCGGGCGCCCTCAAGGGGGCCGACGCGGTGGTCTTCGCCGTGCGGCATGACGCCTACATGAAGCTCGCCCCGGACGACGTCATCGGGATGACCGGCCGCCCCGCCGCCGTCATCGACTGCTTCGGCATCCTCGACGACGCCGCGATCCGCCGCTATTTCGAGCTCGGCTGCGAGGTCAAGGGCCTCGGCCGCGGCCATGTCAAACGCATCAAGGAAAAAGATGGCCAGGCATGTCTTGGGGATTTCTGAAGTCCAATTGGACATCCTGATCACAACCGGCCAGATTGAGGAGGTCGAAAGCAATGACGAAAAGGTATCGAAGTGAGGCGTTCGCCGCGATCCATGAAACCATGGATGCGCTGCACGAGGTCGGCGCGATCGACAAGCAGACGATGCGCGAGTTCGATGAGGCTTGTCTGACCACGGTGCGCGTGCTCAGCCCCGAGGAAATCAAGACCATACGCCTGCGCGAGCGCATCTCCCAGCCGGTATTTGCGCGCTATCTGAATGTCTCGAAAAACCTCGTTTCGGATTGGGAGCGGGGCGTCAAGAAACCTGGCGGTCCGGCCTTACGGCTGCTGACGGTAGTCGGCGAAAAGGGACTGAAGGCGATTGCGTAAAACAGAAAAAATCGGGAGATTCTTTGGCTTTTAACATGGCTCAGTCCTCAGCACTTGTTTTTACGAAAACGCTAAATTTCAAGACCTGACCCCCGAACTTGAAGGAGATAACATGCCAAAAATTATATTGAAAACGGACATGCCTGATAAAGCCTCTAAAGTTTTGCTCGAGGCTTTGGAGACGGAATCATTCCGCCTTCAATACAGCATGGAGCTTGCAAAAAAGCGGCTGTCGAAATTTGAAAAAAAATATCAAACCTCTTCGGATAAACTTCTCAATGACTTGTGCGCTGAAGACCTGGAAGGCAAGGATTTGGAGTATGTCGAATGGGCAGGCGAGTATAAGCTCTCTTTGCGCTTGAAGGATCGGCTGGATGCGTTAAGGAGCATCGAGCATGTCGCTTCGTGATTACCTCGATTCTTTTCACCAGGCTGTAGAGAAAATAGACGACTACGGCTTTGCCGAATCCATAGAAATCAAGGAAGAGATAAGGGCGGCGAAGCAGGCTGCAATCCATGCAGAAATTCATCTTGTCGATGGATCGGTTTTACATGTCAAGGTATATGCCGATGCCAAATACAGAATAGAAATAATTAGTTATGCATACAAGTACCAGAATGCCGACGGGCAATTGATATTCAGATACGATAATGCCCGCCATAAACCGGAATTGGCATTCAGCGATCATAAACACCTGTCTGACGGCTCGATTGTGCAATCCGCCATGCCGAATATA
>JAHYJE010000060.1 GCA_019429105.1 Syntrophobacterales bacterium | reverse complement strand
CGTCGGCGACCGTAGACGGAAGGCTTTTCGTGCAGTTCATAGCTTTAATTCTCATCAGCGCGATACGCAAGGAGATGCGCTCATCGAAACTCATCGAGAAATACACGGTGCGCGAACTGCTGCAGGAGATGAAGACGTTGACCAAGGTTAAATATTCTGGGAAGTACGGTCATATCCTCACAGAGGTGACCAAGGCGCAGCGGGATATTCTCAAAGCCTTGGATATCCAACTCCCTGGCAGGGCATAGGTATAATTTTTCGGGAAATTAGGTTGCAAGGAACTTCCTTTTTTCCGGTATAGCCATTCTTCTTTACGGGCTTACAGCGGGGCTTGACCTGCGCCCGCTGTTTACCCCAATTCATGTGCCAGTGGAATTCATTCGGGGGGTGGAGGTTCTCTTCTTTGCCTATTTCATTATCAAAGCGTTGAATATTATTGACATTGAGACAAGAAGAAGGATCGAGCAGCAGACACGCTTTCTCGTCCAGACGGAAAAGCTCTCCTCGCTTGGACAACTTGCCGCCGGCATCGCCCACGAAATCAATAATCCGTTGACAAATGCCTCCCTGACCATACAAACGCTTAAAAACCGAATGAAAAAACACGGAGAACCGCAGGAAACTATAGACAAACTCGACAAGGTTGAAAAAAATATTGACCGGGCATCGGTAATTGCCCAGGAGCTCCTCCAGTTTTCCCGGCAGAGGGAAACAGAATTTGTCCCTCTGGATATCAACAGCATAGTGCGCAGTTCGCTTACACTCCTGGAGTACAAATTAACAAATGCGGTCCTTCATTCTAATCTGGAACCAGTGCAAGAGGTGATGGGGGACCGAGGAAAACTTGAACAGATGTTCATCAATATTTTGGCCAATTCGCTGGAAGCCATGCCGTCCAAAGGCGAAATTTTTATCGCTTCTTCACAGAAAAACGGCTGGGCAGAAATCTGCGTATCAGACACAGGCACGGGAATTATCAAGGAAAACCTCTCCCGGGTATTCGATCCCTTTTTCACGACTAAAGAACTCGGTTCCGGCACCGGGCTGGGACTCTCCATCTGTTATGGCATAATCAAACAGCATCATGGTCATATAACTATTTCAAGCATCCCCGGGCAGGGGACAACAGTGACCATAAAAATTCCGACCAGGGAGCAATATGAAAAAGATACTGATTGTGGACGATGACGCAGAATTCAGAGATAACCTCACCGAGGCATTGACGGAGGAGGGGTATCAAGCACGGAGCGCGGCTTCGGTACAGGAAGCGGTTGAACGGAGTGAAACGGCTGCTTTCGACATCATCCTCCTTGATTTCATGATGCCGAAAATAAGCGGCCTCGAAGCCCTTTTTACACTGCGCCGCGTACAGCCTAAAGCAAAGGTTATTATGATCACCGCCTTTTCCACTGTCGAAAACGCGGTCGAGGCAATTAAAAAGGGGGCAAGCGATTACATTTCCAAACCCTTTAAGATCGAAACCCTGCTGACAACCATCAGGCGCGTGCTTGAGGAGGCAAAATTTGAACTTTGCCTGGCCAATCCGGACCTTGATCGCACCTTGAGCTCGCTTGCCAATCCTATCCGGAGAAACATCGTCAAACTGCTGCACGTCCGGGGGAATATGCAACTAATGGAAATTACTCGCGAGTTGAAAATAGACGACCACACAAAAGTCGTATTTCACCTAAAGCTGTTAAAGGAAGCCGGAATCATTGAACAGAATAACAAGAAATCTTACTCCCTCGCCCCGGATGGAACAAAAGCTATCGAATGTCTCAGAATGCTGGAGGATAGCCTTCAGTTTCGATAAGCTTCCCCCATCTCAGGAAACAATCATGACGTTGTCGTCGTCACTCCCCTCTGTAAAGAACTGTCCACAAAAACTGCCCATCGGTGAATAAGTTTTCTCTTGTGCCATTGATTATTCAAGCATAAAGGAGCGCTCAACGAGCTGTGCCTCGTGCTTGTTGTTTTATGCGTATTTCGGAAACATTAATGGCTTTAAAGGAGGAGGATAGATGAAGTTAAAAATTGTTACGGCGCTATGCATCGGTTTTCTCAGTTATTTGGCAATCGGCGCGCAGGCGGAAACGAAAAAGGCGGCGGACAACGCCTTTGTCGGCTCCGAGACCTGCCGGAAGTGCCATCCGACAGAGTTCAAAAGCTGGAAGGGAACCTTTCACAGCAAGATGGTGCAAAAAAGAGAGGATGGCATCTTGAAGGATGTGGTGGCCAAGTGGGCGACCGATGGCGCCAACCCCGGCCCGACCACCGGCAACGTGACCGGCAAACCTTTCACCATGCAGGACGTGGAACTGGTCGTAGGCTCCAACTGGAAGCAGCGTTTTCTCGTCAAGGACGAAACTACCGGCGGCTACCAGTTCCTGAACAAGCAGTTCAACCGGATGAGCGGTAAATGGGAAGGATACGGCAGCAAGAACGACTGGGATACCATGTGCGCCACCTGCCACACGACCGGTTACCGCCTGACAAAATATGACGAGGCAAATCCCCAGACGCAAAAGGCCGAGTGGAGCGAACTGAATGTCGGCTGCGAAAGCTGCCACGGACCCGGCGCCAGCCATGTAAAGAGCCGCTCCAAAAAGGACATCTGGTCCTTTGCCGGCAAGACCAAGGAAGAGCAGACGCGGGCCTGCGGCTACTGCCATATCAGAATGGAAAACAAACGCTACAAATCCGCCCAGGGAAGGCCCCGCGAGGATTTGCCGGCGCCGAAGGTCGGAGACAGCTACAAGACCGGCGACGACTGGACCAAGTGGTATCCCGAGCAGGCAGTGATGCCCGGCGTTCAGCCGGAGGACAAAATCGACGCCGATTACGAGGGCGGCCTCAAAGGACTCTTCCTCAAGGATGAGGCTTCCAAAACTATGGGCGCCTACGATGCGGCGAAGCACCATCAGCAGTACCAGGAGTTTATCCAGTCCAAGCACTACAAGGACGGGATCGCAAGCTGCGTGGACTGCCACTCCGGACATGCGGGAAAGAAGACCGCGATGAAGGAGCCGGCGGCAAGCTGCGCCAAGTGCCATGACGCGTCGTTCACCCCGGAGAAGTACATGCCTGGCACCGGCAAGACGGTAAACAACCTGTTCGTAAAGTCCCACACCTTTAACAAAAACCAGAGCCGACCGGGCGGACCGACGGCAAAGGGAATGCCGGAATATAACAAGAAGTAAGAGCTCTTTGCTTGAGCAAGGCGGGGGAAACCCCGCCTTTTTTTGTCTAACCAGAGGGCATGGCGCGAAAATATCCACGCATCCGAACACTGCCGAGGCAGTTTCCGGATCCCTTCACCCCCCGCCTCTGGTCAAAAGCGCAACGGCCTCAATATGGGAGGTTTGGGGAAACATGTCGAAAGGCTGAACAATTTTTAGACAATATCCGCTGTTCGCCAAATGCCGCACATCACGGGCCTGCGTCGAAGGATTGCAGGAGACATAGACGATGCGCCAAGGGTGCAGGGATGACAGGGCTTCGAGCACCCCCTTGCTGCACCCGTCCCTGGGCGGATCGAGGATGACTACATCGGCTTTAAGCCCCGGCTCGACAAATTCCCTGTTCAGGATGGCGGCGGCATCCCCTTGATGGCATTTTGCCCCGGCAAGCCCTGCTCGCTTTAAATTTATCCGCGCGCAGCGGACTGCCTCTTCATCGCCTTCTACGCAGAAAAGGCAGCCGGCCTGCCCGCCGAGAAAAAGTGAAAAAAGGCCGACGCCGCCGTAGAGGTCAATTACGGTTTCACTGCCGGAAAGTGAAGCCATTTCAACTACCTGTTCGACAAGTCGTTCCACAAGAAAGATATTGGCCTGAAAGAAACCCCGACCGGGAACCGTTATCTGCTTTCCCGCCACAACCCTTAAAATGTCCGGAGGTTTTCCGCCTCCGACAAAAACAGCGGTCGGCGGTTCTCCTGGTTCGTCCGCCCAGATGACCTGTCGTTCGCGCGGCGCGACCACCGAACCGTTTTTTATCCCTGTTTTTAAAGCATTGAGCTTGAGGTTGATGGATTCATCCGCAATGAGGCATCCCGTGACCTCAACAACCTGATTACTCTTTGCCGCCATAAGCCCCAGACGCCTTGTTTCCCGGCTGCCGCGGGAAAGGTGAAATTCGACCTTTCCCCGCCAGCCGTAGGAGTGCGGGGAGGAAATAACCGGGTGCACCGGCGGCGAGTAAAGACCACCGATTCTCCTCAGCGCCTCCTCGATCTGCCGTCTTTTCAGATCCAGTTGATAAGGGTACTCTATGTGCTGCAGGGCGCAGCCTCCACAGCGGCCATAATAGCTGCAGCGTGGGGCAATCCTGTAGGAAGAGGGTTTCAGCATCCGGACAATCCGCCCTTTGCCGTAATGTTTCTTGATCTCCGTAATCTCGATTTCGACTTCGTCACCAGCGACGGCAAAGGGAACAAAATAGACAAAGTCATCAACCCGGGCAACGCCGTCGCCCCCAAAGGCGACATCGTCTATTGTTACGCTGATTATTTCTCCTCTTTGCAAATCCGTCTCCAATATCGAATCATGCCCTGAACACGGGCATTTGTATCACCCGGACGGACAAAGCATAGCCTAATGTTCATAATTCGTAAACCATTTATGAACATTGAACTGCGCTTTTCCTTTACAACCTGCATAAATATTGATAAAGAGCGGCCACAAAAAAGGAGATACGAACCCTTTGGAACATCAAAACATCAGCCGCATAAAACTCGAGGACCGGGAGATCATCCTTGTCGGCACGGCCCACGTTTCGCGCGACAGCATCGAGCTGGTTGATCAGACAATCGATCTTGAAAAACCGGATACCGTTTGCGTTGAGCTTTGCAAGCCCCGCTATGAAGCAATCAGGCAAAAGAGCAAATGGCAGGATACCGACATCTTGAAGGTCATCCGGGAGAAACGTTCCGGCGCCCTGCTTTCCCAGCTCATCATGGCCTCGATGCAAAAAAAGATCGCCCAGAAATTCCATATCACCCCCGGCGCGGAGATGATCAAGGCAATCGACCGGGCGGAGGCGAACGGAGCCGAACTGATCCTTGCCGACCGGGAGATCCGCATTACCCTGCTGCGCGCCTGGCGCATGATGGGATTCTGCAATAAAATGAAATTCATTCCCGATCTCATCCTCTCTTTTTTCTCCGACGAAGAGATCACCGAAGAGGAAATTGAAAAGCTCAAACAGCAGGACGTGCTTGAATATGCACTCAAAACCATCGGGGAAAAACTCCCCCGTCTCAAGGAAATCCTGATCGACGAACGGGATCTCTATCTTGCTCACACAATCAGCCATGCCCCGGGCGCCCGGATCGTCGCGGTTGTCGGCGCCGGCCATGTGCCGGGGATAACAAGGCATCTCGGAGAAGAGATCGATCTGGAATTGTTGAATAAAGTACCGGACAAGGGTGTCTGGGGGAAATATGCCGGCTGGATTTTTTCGCTGGCCATTGTGGGAATTTTCGTTGCCGGCTTCTTCTATTCCGGCTCCGCCGCCAGCTTGAAGATGATCGGCTGGTGGTCAGCCATCACCGCCTTTTTCGCCGGCTTGGGCGCCCTTGTCATGCTGGCCCACCCTCTGACGATTGCCGCCTCGGCGCTTGCCGCCCCGATCACAACCCTCCACCCGCTGATTGCCGCCGGATGGGTCGCGGGATTGGTGGAAGCAACGTTTCGCAAGCCGCAGGTCAGGGATTTTCTCGCGCTGCCGGACGACATTGTCTCCGTCCGGGGATTTTTCCACAACCGGATTACCCGGCTGCTGCTTTTGGTTGCCATTGTAAATTTGACCACCTCGATCGGAACCTTCCTGGCCATTCCGATGATTATGAGGTTTCTGTAAGGATATCAGGGATGAGCGAAAAAAAATCCATGCTCTGCCCGAATTGCCGGAGGCTGATCAGCAAAGATGAACCTGCCTGCCCCTACTGCGGCTACGCCAATCCCGGGGCAATCTGGAAAAGGGCCTTCGCCGGCAGGACATTGCTGGGCGGTCTCGACCCGGTCATGGCTATTGTTATTGTAAATTCCGTTTTTTATCTCTTGTCGTTGCTGATCGATATGAGCGCGCTGGGCCTGGCGATTAATCCGATGACCTTTCTGTCTCCTTCGGAAAAGAGCGTCTTTCTGCTCGGAGCAACCGGAACCTTTCCGATCGGCTATGGGCGCTGGTGGACATTATCATCCGCATCATACCTCCACGGAGGACTTCTTCATATCCTCTTTAACATGATGGCTCTCCGGCAGCTTGCCCCCTTCGTCATCGACGCCTTCGGGCTGAACCGTTTTGCGATTCTCTACGTCTGGACCGGGGTCGCAGGGTTCTTTTTATCCTGGCTGGCCGGGGTGCCCTTCACCCTGGGCGCCTCCGCCGCCATCTGCGGCCTGATCGGCGCCATTGTTTATTACGGCAAGAGCCGCGGCGGTATCTATGGAGAGGCCATCTATCGTCAGGCAATGGGCTGGATCGTCGGCCTTGTCCTCTTCGGACTTTTTCTCCCCGGGATCAACAACTGGGCACATGGCGGCGGCATCGTCTCGGGCATCGCCATCGCCTTTCTCGTCGGCTACGACGAACGCCGTCGGGAAACGGCCTTTATCCGGACAATCGGCACGGCAAGCATTCTTTTGACGGTAGTTACGCTTCTTTGGGCGGTACTGCAGGCCTTTTTATTATTATGAACATTAAACTGCGCTTTTAATAACACTGACGTCAAATAACTGGTGAGAGAATACGGAATCAAGCAAGACGGGAGGAAATTATCATGAAAAGAAAATTATCGGGATTATTTATTGCCATCGCCGCCTTCCTGCTTCTTTTTGGCTGCGATACAGCGCTGACAGTCGGCTCAAAAACAGTGGGAATCCGCTCCGGTTCATTCCTTTACGAGGACGGCTATCTGCGAACCACTTACCACTCCCAATTTGAAACCGTCTGGGCTGCCTGCGAAAAAACCCTGGCGGGCTTGAAAGCGACCGATATCGAACGGATTCGAAAGATTTCCCAGGGGAGTTTCACAGGCTTGCTGATGGATGAAAAAATAAGGATAAACGTCGATTATGTAGAAAAAGGGACAACCGCCGTATCCGTCATGGCGGGAACCACGGGAAACAAAATCGCCGCCCAGCTCATCCACGACCGGCTTGCGGAAAACCTGAAAACGCCTTAGTTTTTTCTAAGTTGTCAAACAAAGGAGCAGCCCCTTGAGGTAACGCCCCTCCGCGTGGGCGAGGTTCACCGGGTGGTCAGGGCCGGCGCTGGTCTGATAGAGAAGTTGAGCCGTTTTACCCGCATCGCGCACCGCTCCGAGGACGATCTTGCCGAAGAGCTCCTCATCAACATGGTTCGAACAGGAGAACGTTGCCAGCAGCCCCCCTTCGGCAAGACGTCTTGCCGCCTGCATGTTGATCTCCTTATAGCCGTGCGCGGCCCGGTTCAAGTCTTTACGGGACTTGGCAAAGGCCGGAGGATCGAGGATTATGACGTCATAGGAATCAGTTGGCTGACGGAGGAATTCGAAACAGTCGGCGGTCAAAATCGGGTGCAATTCGGGATTTAAACCATTGCGGCGGAAGTTTCTTGCGGCAATCTCGTTTGCCGTTGCCGAAGCCTCCACGGAGACCACACGTTTGGCCCCGCCTCGTACAGCGTAGATCGAAAAAGCGCCGGTGTAGGAAAAGCAGTTGAGAACGGAGGCGCCCCTGCTGAGTCTGCCGACAAGTTCGCGACTCACCCGCTGATCGAGAAAAAAGCCGGTCTTTTGCCCCGCCTGGATATCTACCTCGAAATGCAGGCCGTTCTCCAGGATATCCATTGCTTCCGGCGCCCCGCCGACCGCAGAACCAATCCTGTCCGCCAGACCTTCCAGCTTCCGGGAACGTCCCTCGCTGCGTTCATAGACAGTTTTGGCGCCAGTCTCGTCCGCAAGAAGTTCAATCAGGGTATCGCGCCATCTGTCCATCCCCGCTGTTCCGATGCCAAAAACGAGGCAATCCCGGTAGCGATCGACAACGAGGCCAGGCATTTTGTCGCCTTCCGCATTGACAAGCCGGTAGGCATCGGTATCCGGCGGGATAATTTTACTCCGCAGGGCCAGGGCCTCCCTGATCCTTTGCCGCCAGAAATCTTTATCAATAATTGCCGAAACATCTTCCGTCAAAACGCGAAAGGCAATGTCGCCATAATTGAAGAAACCGAGGGCAAGCGGCTGACCGACATTGGTTGTCGCCAGCACGACCTCCCCCGGCGCTATCCCCTTGTCCGCTTTGGCCAGGGCGCCGGAAAAAATCCACGGGTGGCCGTGCAGAAGGGGAACCTCCCGCCCTCTCTTGATGACGATGCGGGGATAATTAATGCTATTCATGGTCGCCACTGTCAGATTATCTCTATCGCAGTCGCCATTGAAACCCCGCCGCCGCCGCAGAGGGTGGCGAGCCCCAGCGTTTTGCCCCTTTTTCTCAGCGCGTGGATCAGGGTGACGATGAGTCGGGCGCCGGTGGAACCGACGGGGTGGCCCAGGGCAACCCCTGAGCCGTTGACATTGGCGATTTCCCTGTTCAACCCGAGCTCCCTTTCACAACCAAGATACTGGGCGGCAAAGGCCTCGTTGAGCTCTATCAGGTCAAAATCGGCGAGCTTCAATCCGGAACGGTCGAGCAGATTCTTTACCGCCGGGACGGGGCTGAGCCCCATGACGGAGGGGTGGCAGCCGCCGCGGCCGATCGCCTTGATCCGCGCCAGCGGCTTTAGGCCAAGTTCCGCAGCCTTCCGGGCGGACATGATCAAAAGCGCACTGGCCCCGTCGTTTATTCCGGCTGAGTTTCCCGCTGTTACCTTGCCGATCTTCGGAATGAAGGCGGGCGGCAAGGCGGCCAGCGCTGCCATCGTCAGACCCGGGCGAAAATGTTCGTCCTTGTCAAATATTACCGGCGGCTTTCCCTTTCTCTGGGGAATTTCAACCGGAACTATCTCCTCGCGGAAGTCGCCATCCCTCGTTGCCCGCTCAGCATTGTTGTGGCTGCGGAGCGCCACTTCGTCAATCTCTTCCCGGCTCATGTTGTGCTTTTGGGCAATAAGCTCGGCTGTAACGCCCATGATGTAAGGCTTGCCGCGGAACAAATCGATGATCGGCCCCTCCTTGATCGGTCCGTTTTCGGGCCCGGGAAGCAGATGAGAACCGGCATAAAGGCCGTGAATGACGGAATCGACGAGGGTCTGATCCTGCAGTCGGCATCCCCAGCGCGCATTCGGTATCACATAAGGGCCGCCCGACATGTGCTCCATCCCGCCGGCGAGGATGATATCGGCCATGCCGGCCTGGATCATCGCCATCCCGGAAATAGTCGCTTAGATCGGAA
>JAHYJE010000059.1 GCA_019429105.1 Syntrophobacterales bacterium | reverse complement strand
GCGGGAAAACGAAGTTTAATGTTCATAATCTGGTTCTAACTGCTTGAAAAACCGTATTCCCGATAGAAGCATTGTGTACATTAAGCTCCGCTTTCGGGAATGACAAATAGTTTTGCAATTGGCTCAATTATATGAAATTAAATGCAAAAAAATTATTTTCTCCCATGGGCATGCATATTGCTTTAGATATAATGGTTTTGTTTGCGAGGGCGTCGTTTCAGGAAAGATATTTTCCGGCAGGGTTTCGGAAACCAACAGAGAGAGAAAGGAGACAGGAAATTGGCGCAAACAGTTGAAGTGCTGACGGATTGCAGTCTATGTTACCATAGCTGCGGGTGCAAAGTCACCGTGGAGGAGGGGAAGGCAGTAAAGGTTGAGGGTCTGGAGTCGCATCCTCTCAACCATGGTCAGCTCTGCCCGAAGGGATTAGGCACGCTGGATAATGTGTACAACCCGGCACGGATAAAGCACCCGTTGAAGAAGGTGGGAGGGGTATTTCAGGAGATTTCGTGGGATCAGGCCCTTGACGAGATTGCGGCTAAACTTAAGGGTCTCAAGGAGCAGTTTGGCGCCCAGGTATTGGGTGTTTTCTCCGGTTCAATCGGCGTGGAGAATCTGGAGATGGCAAGCCTGGTGCAGTTGTTCAAGGCCGCTTTCGGATCGCCCAATTTTTTCTCGGTGGAAAGCGTCTGCTACCGAATGCGCATTCGCACCCGCCAGATCACCTTTGGCAAATACCCTACCGAAGAATTGGATTCCAAGCTTTACATTATCTGGGGCCACAACCCCGAGCAATCGGATTTTCCACTCGAGCTTGCCCTTGAGGAGAATTTAGCCAAGGGCGCCAAACTGGTTGTCATTGATCCCAGGCGCATCAAGCTTGCCGACCGCGCTGACATGTATATGCAGATCAGGCCGGGAACGGATGGCGCCATGGCCTTGGCAATGATGAATGTAATCATCAATGAGAAGCTTTATGACCAGGATTTCATAGATAAGTACACGATGGGATTCGACAAGCTGGTTCCGCATGTGCAGCAATACACCCCGGAATGGGCGGAGAAGATCACCTGGGTCAAGGCGGAGGATATCCGGAAGCTGGCCCGAATGTTTGCAGGCACAAAAGGGGCAAGCATCTTTCAGGGCACCTGCACTCAGGATCAGACGGCCAATGGCACGCAGAACAGTCGCGCCTTCGCGATCCTGCAAATCATTACGGGCAACATCAATGTTCCCGGCGCCTGGACAATCAGCCCCCGCATTGCCTTTGGCAACGCGGGGATTCGTGTGGACGGGGATCCGATAGGTTCACATAAGTATCCGCTCTTCTTTGAGGTATGGGGCCGCAAAAGCCCCTACGGGGTGGTGACGCTGGTTCCCGAAAGCATCCCCGACAAGTTGAAGGCATTCATTGTGGTAGGCGGCAATCCCCTTGTCTCCATGCCTGATACAAATGCCTTCACGGAAGCTTTCCGGAAACTGGAGCTTTTAGTGGTGCACGACCTGTTCATGACCGATACCGCCCGGGAGGCCCATTACGTGCTTCCGGCCTGTTCCCATCTCGAAAAATGGGGAGTGGCTTATACCTACAATGTTTGCCACTGCCTGCCCTTTTTGATGTTGCGGAAGAAATGCATTGAGCCGTATTACGACAGTTGGTCGGAATGGAAGCTCCTTACCGAACTTGCCCTGAGACTGGGCTTGGGCGAATTCTTTCCCTGGAAGACGGAAGAAGAGCTTGTGGCTTTTGAACTTTCCAAGACAGGCCTTTCCTTCGATTACCTGCTTCATGAAAAGCCCGAAGGAGATTACTATCAACAGAAGGAATACGGCTTCAAGAGCAATCAGTTTTCAACCCCCTCGAAAAAGATCGAAATCTACAGCGAGGCGCTGGAGAAGGTTGGGTTCGACCCGCTTCCCACCTATCTGGAGCCGCTGAGAAGTCCGGTGAACAGTTCCCCGGCAGCGCTGAAGAAATATCCGCTGATTCTTTCTACCGGGGTAAGAAGTCTCTATTACACCCACAGCCAGCACCGGGGTATTGCCGAGCTGCATGAAAAGAATCCGGAGCCCTTCTTTGAAATGGGTCCCCTTACCGCTGCGCAGTATGGGGTTATGGATGGCGATGGAGTGGAGGTTGAAACGAATCGGGGCAAGGTGACGATGAAAGCCCACGTGGAAGACAGGGTTGCCGAAGGAATGGTGGTTGTGCCGCACGGCTGGACCGGCAAGGCCAACGTCAATCTGCTTACCGATGTTAACTGTCTGGAGCCCATCATGGGCTATCCGGATATGAAATCATTGATGTGTTCAATAAGAAAGGTTTAGAAAAGCGAAAGCGGAGGCCGATCTTCAATGGTCGGCCTCCGGCCGCCCCTGTCGCCAGGGATTCTTGATTAACAAAACTCGCTAAAGATTGTTTCCTATTTATCCTCAGCCGACGTCCGGGAAATCTTGGGAAACGCAAACGCTTCGGCCAGGACGAAAGCGGACTGCAGGGCCGATGTCGGGCATAATGAGAAGCATTCCTTGCAGCTATCACACTCCTTGGCGGCTATCTCCGGCACAAAAACTATCTCTCTTGTCGTCCCCCGGTCAACAAAAGTGACAGCGTTTTTCTTCTTTATTTCAGCGCAATATCTCACACAGAGGCCGCAAAGAATGCAAAAGGAAGGCTCTTTGCCAAAGCGGTTTTTGTCTGCCCCGTACTCCACTGTCAATGCCTGCAAAACCGGCGCATCGGGTGCATGGGCCAGCATCAGTTCCAGAATGGTTCTGCGAATATTGATTACATTCTCCGATTTGGTTCTTACCACCAAATTATCTTCTACCGGGCAGGAGCAGGCAGTGTCGAGATTGATTCTGCCCTTTTTTTCTATTTCCACCGTGCAAATTCTACAGGCAGTATAGGGTTTCAACTTCTCATGATGACAAAGGGTAGGGATGGCGATGCCGGCGCTCTGCGCCGCTTCAAGAACGGTCATTCCCGCTTTTGCTTTTACCTCTTTGTCATCAATCTTCAAGGTGACTACACCCATTTTTTTACCTCGCTTGTGGATTATGATGGAGTGGAAGATATCAGCGCCTTGCATACAAGCGCCGGGCAGCGTTTTTGCTCAATATGAGCTTCATACTCATCCCTGAAATATTTAAGACTGCCAAGCAGTGGTTTGGCGGCGCCCTTGCCCAGAGCGCATAATGCCGCCCCTTGCTGAGCCGCAGCGATCCTTTCCAAAAGATCGAGGTCGCCTTTTTTCCCCTTGCCCTCGGTAATGTTATTCAGAATCTTTATCATCTGCCGGAGACCTTCCCGACAAGGGGTGCACTTCCCGCAGGATTCATTCGAAAGGAACTTCAGAAAATATTTAACCATATCAACAATACAGGTATGCTCGTCCGTGACAATCAAGCCAGGCCCCATTGTCAAGCCGACTTTCGTCAATTCCTCAAAATCAACCGGCAGGTCAAGCATGCTCTCCGGCACGAAACCTCCCAGGGGGCCGCCCACCTGGACCGCCTTGAATTTTTTATCTCCCGGAATGCCGCCGCCGATATCAAAGACAATCTTTCTAAAGGTCGTCCCCATCGGCACTTCCACCAAGCCGCTGTTGTTAATCATTCCGGCCAGCGAAAAAACCCTCGTTCCCTTGCTGCGGCGGGTTCCAATCTTCCCATACCAATCAGCGCCGCGGTTGATTATAAGCGGGACATTGGCCCATGTCTGCAAGTTGTTCAGGTCGGTCGGGCTAGCCCACAGACCCCTTTCCGTCGCGTGATCGTACTTTGTGATGGGCTCGCCTACCCGGCCCTCCATTGAGGCCATAAGCGCCGTCGATTCTCCGCAGACATAGCCCCCGCCATCGATGCTAATCCGGATATTGAGATCAAAACCGCAACCCAGGATATTTTTACCCAGCAGGCCGTACTCCTCGGCTTGCCTGATCGCGTTCCGAGTATTTTCTACAGTCAGGGGAAATTCATCCCCCACAAAGACATATCCCTCAGTAGCCCCGATAGCATAGGCGCCGATTATCATACCCTCCAAAATGCTGTGAGGATTCCCTTCCATCATTCTGCGATCGACAAAAGCGCCCGGGTCACCCTCATGACAGTTGCAGATAATATACTTGGGTTCCGCCTCAGCCTTGCGGCACGCTTCCCACTTGATGCCCGCAGGAAAACCGCCGCCGCTGCGCCCGCGCAGGTTGGACTGCTTGATTTCGGCGATCACCTGTTCCGGCGACATGCCAAGCGCTTTCACTAAAGCACCGTAGCCGCCTATCGCCAGATAATCATCGATACTTTCAGGATCAATCTTGTTATTATTGCCGCTAAGAAGCGGCAACTGGTTTTTGTAAAAGGGTATTTCCTGCTGATGCACGATTTTTTCGCCGGTATGGGGATCAGTATAGAGCAGCCGGTCAATGATTTTCTTCCCCACTACAGTCGAAACAATCTCCGGGGCATCCTCCGGGGTTACCCCCAGATAGCAGATCCCTGCGGGATAAATAACAACTATCGGCCCTTTTTCCCCAAATTCGGGGCAGCCGGTTCTTTTGACATCAACCTTGTTTTGCAACCCCTGTTTTTCAATTTCTTTTTCAAGGGCGCTGATAACGCTATCGTTGCCGAGGCCGATACAGCCGGTTCCGTTATATATCGCAAGAAAAGGTTTATCGGTATCTCTTTTCGATAAGATGCCCTTCCTGATTTCTTCCAATTCGGCAGGTGAATTTATCCTCGGCATAATCTTCCTCTAATCGTAGTTTTTCAATATATCCTTTGCCTTGTCGGGGGTCATATTGCTGTAATAATTTCCATCCACTATCATTACCGGACCGGGCGCACCGTAGCCGAGGCAGTTGACTGTCTCCAGACTGAACTTCATCTCCGTGTCGGTTTCGCCCGGTTTAATGCCGAGCATCTCTTGAACCGCTTCGAGAATGTGCGTCGCACCTTGCACATAACAGGCAGTGCCCATGCAAATTTGCACCTCGTGGCGGCCCTTAGGCATTAAACTAAAGGCCTTGTAAAAGCTGGCTATATGCTGTAGTTTACTGAATGGTAAAGGAGTTTGCAAGTCCTTGTTGACCTTCTCCAGCACTTCCTTGGAAAGCCAATGATGTTCTTTCTGAATCTCCAGCAATATTTGGATCAGCGAGCCGGCATCACCTTGATATTTATTAACAATCTGATCGATTTTAGCGTCATCCATAACTACTGTTTTCACCTTCTTCCTTCCCATGATCCTTAGGCATGCTCCTTCACGTCAAGACGGGCGAAAAGCGCTTCCGGCTTTCATCGAACCGGACCAAGCCTTGCGTTGCCGAAATCTTCAGGTGTCTCGAGACGTCAGAGGGGCTTATGCCCAAAGCACTGGATATTTCCTCTGCGGAAAGGGGACTTTTTCGCAGCAGAAACATGATTTGGGCGATTGCCAATTTCTCTGCAACCAATTCCCGAAACATCGTTTCGACAGCGTCGCTGGCAAAATACTCATCATATTCTTCAACTGTCTCAAAATGAACCCTCAGCCGTTCCCTTTCGACCAGCTTGAGTTGGGGAACCAAAGTTTTCCCTGTTTCCAGTTGGAAATTCAATTCATACCTGCTCATCTTCTCGCTCGCGCCGATGGGCCCCAACTCTTCGAGCTTATGGGTAAAGTCAGTTACTACTTCGGCGAAACGGATCCCCTCGGAGGCAGAGACCCACTCGATCCTTAATCTTTCCGGGTTAATCCTCAGCAGTTTCAGCAATTTTCTTAAAATATGCATCATGCTCAAGGCGTGGTAATTTCCCTCCACGCCATAATGACATTCACCGAGCCAGCAACCGCCGATAAAAACCCCGTCTGCCCCGTTGGCAAAGGCCTGAAGGATAAATTCCGGATCGACCCTGCCGGAGCACATCAATCTTATTATTCTTATGTTGGAGGGGTATTGATAACGCGAAACGCCGGCAAGATCTGCCCCTGCGTAGCAGCACCAGTTGCATAAAAACCCCAAAATATTCGGTTCAAACTTGTGCCCACTAGCCATTCTTAACTCCATTCCTTGGCAGTAATCCCTGTTTTTCCCATTATTGCGCTTCTACAGGAGATGGGAATGCCACGTTAATCTGGGAAAGTATCTCTTTATTGGTATAGTGTTTCAGGGAGATAGCGCCTACAGGACACTTTGAGTTGCAAAGCCCGCATCCCTTGCAGAGGATGGAGTTGACCCGCACCCTGCTGCCCTGCGGCGTCTCATGGAACTCGATCGCGCCGTCCGTGCAGGCAGAAAGACAAGCCCCGCAGGCGATGCACTCGTTCTCATTCACCTCGCAAACAGCGCCCGAGGCGATAAGCGTCGCACGCGAGAGCACAGTTACCGCCCGGCTGGCAGCCCCATAAGCCTGGCTGATCGCCTCCGAGATGTGCTTGGGATAATGGGCCATCCCGCACAGAAAAACGCCGCTCGTAGAAAAATCAACCGGCCTTAATTTTACATGGGCTTCCTGGAAGAAGCCGTCCTGGTTCAAAGGCACCTTGAAGAATTGTGATATTTCTTCACTCGTCGCCGCCGGAGTGACGGCCGCGGCCAAAGCAAGGAAATCAGCATCGAGGGCCAGCTTCTTTCCCAAGATCGGATCGGCGACGGTAACCCGGAGGATTTTCCGGCCCTCCTCCTCGGCGGCCTCCACAACCGGTTTGTCATTGGCCTCATAGCGGATGAATTTTATCTCCCGATTGGCCGCTTCCCGGTAATAATCCTCACTGAACCCGTAGGTTCGCATATCCCGAAAGAGAATATGGATATCCATCCGGGGGTTTATCTCTTTTAGTTTCAGGGCGTTCTTGACAGCCTGGGTGCAGCAGACCCGGCTGCAGTAATTGCGATCTGCCTGTCGGCAACCGACGCACTGGATCATCGCCAGGCTCTGAGCGTTCAGCAGACTTTCTTCCTTTTTGACGATTTTTTCCTCTAATTCCAGCAGGGTCGATACCCGGTCGTCCTTGCCATAGAGGTACTCGGCAGGCTTATATTCTTCGGCGCCGATAGCAATAATGGATACCCCGTGATGCAGCTCCTTGACGCTTCCCCCGGATTTCACCCTGGTTGTAAAGTTGCCCACGAACCCGGAAACTTCCATGATGGCGGCGCCCTTGGATACATGAATGAGGGGGTGCTGATAAACCTTGCGGATAGTATCGCGCAAATATTCCTGAACATCCAAACCTTCCAGGGTGGATGCAAGTCTGCGCGCCACCCCGCCCAGTTCCTGGTCCTTTTCCAGCAGATAAACCTCAAATCCCTGATTGGCCAAGGCGAGCGCACTGGTCATGCCGGCGATGCCCCCTCCGACCACCAAAGCCCTTTTGTCAACGGGCAGCTCGAATTCCTGGAGCGGCTGCAAAAGCGCCGCCCGCGATACCGACATCCGGATCAAATCCTTCGCCTTTTTGGTGGCAGATTCCTGTTCGCGGGAGTGCACCCAGGCGCAATGCTCCCGAATGTTGGCAAATTCAAAGAAATAGGGATTGATCCCTCCTTCCCGAACCGTATCCCGGAAGAGCGGCTCATGGGTGCGGGGGGTGCAGGCGGCGACAACCACGCGATTGAGTCCCTTTTCCCTGATTGTATCCGAGATCTGCCGGGCATTGTCGGTAGAGCAGGCAAAGAGGCTTTCCTGGGCATGAACGACGTTTTTCAGGGTGGAAGCATATTCCGCCACCGAGGGGACATCCACAACTCTTCCAATATTGGTCCCGCAGCGGCACACAAAAACGCCCACCCGCGCCTCCTCATTGGAGACATCCTTTTCCGCGGGATACATTCTTGCCCTGGCCAGGTCACCTCGCTGGAAGGCAAGAATTTGGCCGCAAAGGGACGCAGCCCCGCTGGCCCCCATCACCGATTCGGGGATATCCATCGGTCCCTGAAAGGCGCCGCTTACAAAAATTCCCGGACGAGTGGTCTCCATCGGGTTGACAGGGTTGGTTTTACAGAATCCCTGGGCATTAAGTTCTATGCCGAATTTATCGGCAAATTCCACGGCGCCCGCAGGCGGCGTTAATCCTACGGACAATACCACCAGGTTGAATTCCTCCTCCTTAACCCCATCTTCGAGAGTCGAGTACCGGATCGTTACATTCTTGCTGTCCGGGATTTCTTTTCCTATCGATACATAGCTTCTGATAAATCGCACCCCGGGAAGCCCTTCCGCCCGTTGGTAGAATCGCTCGAAATCCTTGCCATAGGCCCTGATGTCGTTATGAAATACCGTACACTCGACGGCCGGGTCATGGTCTTTGGTTAAAATTACCTGTTTCTGGGTATATGTGCAGCAGACAGCGGAACAATAGCTGTGTCCGCCAGGGACAACCTGTCGGGAGCCGACACACTGAATCCAGGCCAGCTTGTGGGGATACTTCCTGTCCGAAGGACGCAGAACCTCGCCTGCGAAAGGCCCGGTGGAAGACAGCAGCCTCTCAAAATCAAGGCTGGTTATGACATTGGGCATCTGACCGTAGCCGTAGTCGGCCCGTGGCTCGGGATCGAAGATCTCATAACCCGGCGCCAGAACTATTGCCCCGACGCTTATTTCCAGCTCCTCGGGTTCTTGTGTAAAATCTATGGCGCCATTCTTACATATTCCCAGGCAAATGCTGCATTTTTCGTCTTTCAGGTAAAGGCAGGCTTTCGGGTCGATGTAAGAGATAAGCGGCACTGCCTGAGAAAAACGGATGTGGATTGCTTTGCTCAATGATATTTTTTGATTATATGGATCGGGGACCTTCACCGGACAGTACTCGGAACAGGCCGTGCAGCCCGTGCATTTGTCCATATCAACGTAGCGGGGCTTCTTGATCAGGGTGGCCTTGAAGGCCCCCGCGGCGCCTTTGACTTTGTCAACTTCCGTGTACGTCAGGATCTCTATATTGGGATGTCTGTCGCATTCGATGAACTTTGGCGATTCAATGCACATGGAACAGTCATTCGTGGGGAACGTCTTATCAAACTGGGACATCTTGCCGCCAATTGTCGTTGATTTCTCAACCAGATAAACCTTGAACCCCATATCGGCAAGGTCGAGGGCGGCCTGAATGCCGCTGATCCCTGCGCCGACGACCATCACATCGCCCCAATTGCTTTCTGTGAGACTTTTGCAAGGCTGTCCCGCCACTGCTTCTTTGCCCATTTTCTCTGTCCTTGTCAGGTTTTTTCTCTCTCTAAATCAATCCCTGGATAATCTCCGTAATATCTTTAATCGTCAGCGCTTCGCTATCCTGCATGTTCAAGCGGCTGTCCTCGAAATTGGTGATGCAGTAAGGACAGGCCGTTACCAGCTCCTCGGCCCCTGCCTCCAGAGCCTGCACCAACCGCAGATCGGAAAACCGCTCGCTCTTGGGAGTCTCCATCCAGATCCGCCCCCCGCCCCTGCCTTGTTGAGGATATTGACGGTGGCGACCGCCGCCTTTTTCATGCGGGGATCATAGTTCAAGTAGCAGCCCGGGAAATACAGGATTTCCATCCCCGCAGGTGGTGCACCGCCACATATCGTCGCTTTCGATCTCCGTCAAACCGAAGGTGGCCTGACGGATGAGCTTGCGCATGCTGAACTTGATCACCCGATTCCACGGACAGACAGAGTCGCACATCC
>JAHYJE010000058.1 GCA_019429105.1 Syntrophobacterales bacterium | reverse complement strand
TTGTAGCATGTCTTTAACCTCGTTGGTTTGGTATTTATGGCGTCTTGACAACACATATATATCTGAATCAACGGGGTTTTTCAATGTATTTCTCTTGCAATATCCACTTTAATCGCGGATTTTGGGTCTTCAGGGTAAAAAAAAGGGTTGACGCAAATCCTCCCCGCTCAGCCGCGCCTTACGCAATATTTTGCGGCCAATATTTGCTTGACACAAAAGTCTGTTGCCGGTTATCCTGATCGCGTAAAAAACGCTGTCGTATCAATAAAAGATATTGATTTTACTTGAAAAAATGCTTCAAATACTGCGATTTTTGTAAAGGCAAAGGTGCAGGCGGCCAGATTGACACTCCGGAGGCTGCCCAACCAGATTTGAGGGCAAGAAGTGACCGATCAAAATATTATCCAGAAGCTTGTTTTTACCATCGATGAAATCGCTCTTTCCGAATTCAGGGAGTGGCTTTTTAGTCCCGGCATGTTGTTTCAGGCTGCGGGCAAGTGGTGGGGAAACAAAGGTCTTCGCGACAGACGACATGAGGGGCTCGATCTGCTGCTGTACAAGGATGGTGAAAAGAGGTGACGTCATGGCCTCCGTCGCAGGACCGAACAGGTCATCTATCGCCATGAAACCCCATTTGCACATTACGGTCGCCAGGACTAATATGGCCATTTGTTACGAGAGACTCAACTGGGAGATCATTGGCGCATCGGACATGCTTACACTGCTTGATCCGCTGATTTTCATTGGCTCTCCCTATCGCATTCTCGGGGATGATGACCCTGCCGACCACTTCCTGGCGATTTGCGATTGATTCAAATCTCCGATCGGCGAAAGACAAGCAGGCTTAATAATGAAAAAATCAGGCGCTAAATGGCGGTATTACGGTACCGGAGGAGGGGTGATCCTGCTCTTTTTGATACTGCTGTTTTTTCGCCTGGGTATTCCGGATAAAATTTTTAGAGGGTTGGAGAAGCAGACGCATGTCACTGATATATCCCTCTCAAGCGGCGAAGTCTGGATGGAGATAACCCAAAATCAGCAAAAAATAGGTTATGCCTTGCGGCGGCGGGTGCAAACGGAGAAGGGGAGTGAATTTTCCGAGGATATCTTCATGAAAGTCAATACCATGGGGGTCATCCAGCCGGTCACTATTCACACCCAGGCGAATCTCAAGCCGGGAGGCGAGCTGTCCGGTTTTCAGTTCGCCCTTGGCTCGAGCCTGTTTAAATTTGCCGCTGAGGGAACGATTGAAAATGGCAAAATGTCGGTTCGTATGGGCGATGACAACAAAGAGAGGGTTCTTCCGCTCCCGGCGCCCGTCTATTTAGGAGGCTCTGTAATCGCGGCCGCCGGGCGCGGAGAGCTGAAACAGGGTGAGCAGAGAAGCTTTCCGTTGTTTGATCCAGCCTCTTTGTCCAGCCGGGAGGTTAAGATAACGTCCCTCGGGGAAGATAAACTGACGGTCAGGGGAAAGGCAGTTTCGGCAAGAAAGCTGGCTCTTGATTTCATGGGGATGAAACAGGTTGCCTGGGTTTCTCCTGATGGGGTTGTCCTGCGCGAAGAGGGGATACTGGGGATCGTATTGCAGGAGGTTTCAAAAAAGGAGGCGCTATCCGGTCTTGATGACGCGGCCGGTTCCGATTTCACCGCTGCCGCCGCAATCCCTGTGTCCCCGCCGATTGATGACGCCCCCGGCTTAAAGATATTAACCGTTCGTCTTCATAATCTTCCCGCCGGACATTTTCTGCTTGAGGGCGGGCGCCAGACATACCGTGATGGACTTCTGACCGTTCATCACGAGAAAGAGCTCAAGCAGATGTACCCATTTCCAGGTGTGTCGGAAAATCCTGATCTTTATCTGAAAGAGGCGCCGTTTATTGAGGCGGATAATCTGAAAATACGGCGTAAGGTTTCCGAAATTGTCGCTGCCTCCGCTGACGAGATGACGAAAGCTGAGAAACTGGTAAGATGGCTGCATAAAAGCATTGCCAAGCGGCCGGTTCTTTCTGTGCCGGACGCATTGCAAACACTGGAAAACATGGTCGGAGACTGCAACGAGCATGCAGTTTTACTGGCGGCGATGGGAAGGGCGGCCGGACTGCCGACGGAAATCGAAACAGGTCTGGTTTACATGCGCGGCAGTTTCTTCTTTCATGCCTGGAATGTTTTCTATATAAAAAAAATGGGCGGCTGGGTCACCGCGGATGCCACTCTCGGCCAGATGCCTGCGGATGTGACGCATTTGCGTTTTGCCCGTGGTTCGCTTGAGAAGCAAATGGACATGACTGGTCTGATCGGGAGATTGAAATTGGAGATTGTGAGAATGGAAAGATGATCGAACTGACAAATCTGACAAAAAGCTATGGGCGCAACCTGGCCGTTGACCATTTGAACCTGACCGTAGAGAAGGGGGAGCTCTTTGGCTTTATCGGGCCCAACGGCGCCGGCAAGACGACCACCCTGCGCATGATGGCGGGAATCCTCGGCGCAACAGAAGGAACCATCGCAATTGCCGGGATCGATGTTGCGCAATATCCTGAAAAAGCAAAGAAAATCATAGGATTTATTCCGGACAGGCCCTTTCTCTACGAGAAGCTGACCGGGAGGGAGTTCATGGGTTTTATCGGCGATCTCTACGGAGTTGCCGAAGAGGACTTTCCGGAAAGGGTTAATGAGCTCCTGCAGAATTTTTCCCTCTACGACTGGGGCGATTATCTCATCGAGGCATATTCGCATGGGATGAAGCAGCGGCTTATCATCGCCTCGGCGCTTTTGCACAAACCGGAAATAATTATCGTTGATGAACCGATGGTAGGTCTGGACCCGGCCGGGATCAGAATGGTCAAGACCATCTTCCGGGGCCTGGCCGCAAACGGCGTTACCGTTTTTATGTCCACCCATACGCTGGAGATAGCAGAGGATCTCTGCGACCGGATCGGGATTATCCACCAGGGCCGTATGATCGCCCTCGGAACTACCGGTGATTTAAGGGGAACCGCCCGCCTGAACGAGGGGGATCTGGAGGAGGTATTTCTCCGGCTTACCCAAAAAAGCGAAGGGGAAGGGGCTTCATGAAAGAGATATGGCTGTTGCTTCTGCCGCGCTGCCTCTCTTTCAAAAACGAGGGCATTTCCCGGAACGGGGGAAACCGTCGCCGGCGGATGCTGATTTTTACCTTTATTGGCATCCTCTTCTGGACAGGCGTGTTCATTGCTTTTTATCGAGTACTGACATATTTTCGAGGCATCGAGGAATTCGGCGATATACTTGCCCAGAAGTTGCTTTCGATGGTGATCATGACCATCTTCTCGCTGCTTGTCTTCAGCGGCATAGTCGTTTCCCTCTCCAAACTCTACCTGAGTCGCGACCTTATTCTTGTGCATTCTCTGCCGGTAAAACGCGAAAAGATCTTCCTCGCGCGCTGGATAGAAAGCGTCATCGACAGTTCCTGGATGGCGCTTTTCTTCAGCATGCCGGTTTTTCTTTCGTATGGCATTGTTTATAAGGCGCATGCATTTTATTATCTGACGGCAGGCATGACGATGATCTCACTTTGCATCACCGCCTCGGCGCTAGGAGTCTTTCTGGTATTGATGGCAGCTTATATTCTTCCCGCCGGGAGAATTCGCGCTCTTTTCGTTTTCCTGGGGCTGCTTTTTGTCGTCGCGCTGATCGTGGCCTTTCGTCTGATGCGCCCGGAAAGGCTGGTTAATCCGGAGAGCTTCGCCAGTCTTATTTTGTATTTGAAGGAGATGCAAACAGCCGGCTCGCCGTTCCTGCCGACAACCTGGGCATTTGACAGCCTGACAATGGCGCTGGAAAATCTAAAAGGGAAGGCCCTTTTTCATCTAACTCTCTGCTGGAGCTGTGCGGGGGCGCTTTACTTTATCGTCAAATGGACGGCTGGGGTTGTTTATTTTAGCGGATATACAAAGGCGCAGACAGCGTCGGCAAGGCTTCTTGTCCACAAAACGGTTATCTCTCCCCGGCGTCAGCGACTCTTCGGAATGATTGCCAGACCCGTCCGGGCGATGGCAGTAAAGGAAGTCCGGACCTTTTTCCGCGACCAGACTCAGTGGACGCAGCTTTTTTTGATCGCGGCCCTGATTATTATCTATCTTTACAACTTTTCCGTTTTGCCGGTAAATCAGGCAAAAATCCGAACGGTGTACGTACAGAACATATTCGCTTTTTTGAACATGGGACTGGCAGCCTTCGTTCTGACGGCAATAGCGGCCAGATTTGTTTATCCGGCTGTGATTTGCGAGGGAGATGCCTTCTGGATCATCAGGGCGGCGCCCGTTGAACTACGCAAGTTTCTCTGGGTGAAATTCCTGGTATATTACATTCCGCTGGCAGTGCTCAGCGAGTTTCTTATCGTTATCTCGAATATTTTTCTTCAAGTCGAGACCTTTATGATGGTTTTATCGGTTGCGACAATTTTTCTTGTGACCCCGGGGATTATTGCTCTAGGAATAGGACTCGGCGCTGCATACAATGATTTTCATTCCGAAAATCCCGCTCAGTCGGTCACCAGTTTTGGCGGACTGCTGTTTATGCTGATTTCCGCCGGGTTTATCGCGGCGGTAATTATCCTTGAAGCGGGGCCCGTCTATCAGTATTTTATGGCTGACATTCAGGGCAGAAGACTTGCCGTCCTGCAATGGGTATGGCTGGCAGGCTCCTTCTGCATGGTCTCACTGATCTGCGTGCTGACGGTCATTCTGCCTATGCATCTCGGCGAAAGGCGCCTGAACCTGAATGGCTGATCAGGCGAGTTGCCGCTTAGGTGGCATTATCGCTTGCCTTCAGGCGAACGGCTCTTTTATAATGGTTTTTATAGTAAGAAGAATTGAGGCTGTCCACGCGGACTCCCTTGTTTTGTGAGGCAGCATGGACAAATTTATCTCCGCCGATGTAAATGCCGACATGACCAATCCTGCTATTTTCATTGAAGAAGATAAGATCCCCTTCCACCAGGTTGCTCTTGGCAACTTCGATGCCGACATGGGATTGTTCGGCAGCCGTTCGCGGAAGATCAATGCCGAACAGCGAATATATTTTCTTGACAAAACCGGAGCAGTCTATCCCCCGGACAGAATATCCGCCTAAACGATAGGGGGCGCCGAGGAAGGCAAGCGCCACCTTGACCAGCATTTGCTGTTCATCAGGTGTTTTCCATTCGCCCAGCAGTTTCTTTTTTTCGTTATCGCCAAGAACCGCTTCGTTCTTTTCAGAGAGGTCGGACAGAGCGGCAAGATTGATATCCTCTTTTTTAACAGAGTAAAACTCGGCTTTTTTCTTTGGGGACGGATTGGCAGTTTCCAGTTCCGCTTTGGCAGATGGTATAATCAAAGTCTGATTTAGATTGAGTTTGCTGTTTTTCAGATGGTTGGTCTCTTTAAGGGCAGTTACTGTGACGGCGTTTTTCTCGGCGATTGCCGATAGGGTGTCGCCGCGCTGGACCTTATATTGCTGCTTGGCAAGGGCATTTCCGGATAACAAAATTAACGCAAAGAGGATGCCCAGTGCAATCCGTGGCAAATCAATCCATTTCATAAATATCCCTTTCTGCCGATTCCAAGTCGCTGCTATTTATTAATGTTGCTGATATTTTCAACTCATTGTCATAGATATGCTTAAACGGTTTGTCCGCTTCTATCGAAATTATGAAATAAAGTCAAATTAATTTTATAAGACATGTTCAAACCCGGCCTGGCAACCGCCGCTAAAAACTCCTTGACAGCAAGTGCGGCTGAGGATAGAACCCGCACAGGAAGGATAAGGTCAAGTTGCAACTATTGTACAAATTCATTTTAAAAGGGGCGGCATTATGAATCCCGTGGATGTGGCTACGCTCCTTTCGCTGCGTGAAAATGAAACGGCCCAAATAATAGAGATCCAGGGCGGAGCGCTCCTGGAAACAAAACTCAAAGCCATGGGTCTTTACAAGGGCAGGAATATCGTGAAGCGTTCGCCTGCCGATTCCAATGGACCCTCCATTGTTGAAGTTATGGGGACAAGCCTCGCTTTGGGTCAGGGCATGGCGTCCCAGATTATTGTAAAAATAAAACCGCGCAAGTTGATGCTGGCGGGCAATCCCAATGTCGGTAAGAGCGTCGTTTTTGCCCGTCTGACTGGACTCGAGGTCATTTCTTCAAATTACCCGGGTACAACCGTTGAATATACCTCCGGGCACACTGTTTTGGCCGGAGAGCGTTTCACCATTATCGATGTGCCGGGGGCTTACAGTCATCAGGCGACAAACAAGGCGGAGGAGGTCGCTTCCGGTTTGCTTGCCGGCGAAGACAAGTCCCTTATTCTAAACGTAGTCGATGCCACCAATCTGGAACGTAATCTTTTTTATACGCTTGAGCTATCTTCACTGGGCGTCCCCATCATCATCCTGCTGAACAAGTGGGATATAGCCAATACTCACGGTGTGAACATCGACACAGCCATTCTGCAAAAACACCTGGGGATAAGGGTTATTCCTTTTGTGGCGACGACCGGAGAGGGGATCGCCGAGCTGAAAGCCGCCATGGATGATTTTAAAAAGGGGCTATTGTCTCTGCCCGCCCAGCCTCCCGAAAACGCCGACGACCGCTGGAAATTGATTGGACGCATCACGGCCGAATGTCAAAAAATAACCCACCGGCATGCCACATTCCTTGAAAAAATGCAGGATGCAACCTCGCGTCCTGCGACTGGGCTTCCCATTGCCGCCCTGGTCATGTTCGCCGTTTTTCTGATAATACGCAATGTTGGAGAAGGACTTATAAATTATCTTCTCGACCCGCTTTTTACCGGGGCGTGGATGCCGTTTTTAAAAACGTCTCTGGGAGGCCTCGGCGACGGATTTCTTAAAACCATGCTTCTGGGCGCTACCCCGGAACCGATGCAATCATTCGGCCTTTTGACAACCGGCCTCTACCTGCCATTCGTGACGGTCCTTCCCTATATTGTCTCCTTCTATTTTGTCCTCAGCCTGTTAGAGGATGTCGGTTATCTTCCGAGACTGGCGGTTCTTCTCGACAGTTATCTGCACCATATTGGCCTGCACGGTTATGGCACGGTCCCGCTTATGCTCGGGTTGGGTTGCAAGGTGCCGGCAATCCTGGCGACAAGGGTCCTGGAAACGCCTCGCGAACGGGTTATAGCGACGGCGCTGACATTGACTCTGGCCCCCTGCATGCCCCAGACGGCGATGATCTTCAGTCTGCTTTCCCCTTATCCGCTAAAATACACCTTCGTTGTTTTTCTTTCGATAGCCTTTGTGGGAATCGTCAGCTCGTATATTCTCAGCCGGATGCTGAAAGGGGAGACGCCGGAGCTGTTTATCGAGATTCCCCCTTACCAGATTCCGACCGCTTCCATTCTGGGAAGGAAATTGTACCTCCGCCTGAAGGATTTCATAATCGATGCGGTGCCGATGATCATCCTGGGAGTGCTGATAGTTGGCCTGCTGGAGACGGCCGGTTTGCTCAATGGTCTGGCGCAGTTTTTCAAGCCTGTGGTAACGGGCATGCTCGGGTTGCCGCCGGAAACTGTTTCCGTCTTGACGCTTGGTTTCCTCCGCAAGGATGTATCCATTGCCCTGCTTGTTCCCTTTAATCTTGCCCCCGGCGCCATCGTGGTTGCAAGTGTCCTGCTGACCCTTTACATGCCCTGTATGGCGAGTTTCATGGTTTCCATCAGGGAATTGGGGATCAAAAAATCGGCTCTGGTATTTTGCATCAATCTTACCGCCGCGGTTATTTTTTCGATCTTGCTGAATTTATTTTTCCGTTTGATAAACTGGTAACCTTTCGTTATCCGGGATGCGGAGCTGGCTGCGCGAATGGTCGTCTCGCGCCGCCCTAAATCAGTGCGAGACTGTCAGCAACGGCCAGGCCTTGGCGCGTCGGTTTTAGAAAACCACGGCTTAGCTTAACGAAACCACCAGCGATGAGCTGATCTATCGCAGTTTTTTTTTCTTTTAGCAAATCCTGACCGTAGCGAACGCAAAACTCCTCCAGACATATTCCCCGCCGGGTCCTGAATCCCAGAAAGAGGGCCTCCAGGCGGAGCTTTTCCGGGTCGAGTGCTTCTCGCTGGGCTACGGGCAATCGTCCGGCCGTGAGCTCTTCGATGTAGGTGCGGACGGCGGCGTGGTTCCAGTATCGTTCAGTCCCCGAAAAAGAATGGGCGGAGGGCCCTAACCCGAGAGATGGATTGTGGTTCCAGTATTTTTGATTATGGCGCGATTCTCTGCCCGGAAGGGCGAAATTGGAGACCTCGTACTGGAGATACCCCGCTTTTTCGAGCAGTTCGGCAGTGCAAAAAAAGAATTCGGCCTGCAATTGCTCGTCGGGAAGGGTGATTTCGCCCTTTGCCATTGCACACGCCATAGGCGTTCCTTCCTCCACGGTCAACTGGTAGCAGGATAGATGCTCGGGATGGAGCCAGACAGCCTGCTGGAGCGTTTTCTCCCATCCCCTTATGTCTTGCCCGGGGATGCCATAGATCAGATCGAGGGAGACGTTCTCAAATCCGGCCTCTTTTGCAGACTTTACAGCGGTCTTTGCCTGCCCGGCCCGATGGCGTCTGCCCAGAAAAGCAAGGAGGTCATCGTTGAAGGATTGAACGCCGATACTTAGCCGGTTCACTCCGCTTTCATAAAGAACCTGCAACAGATCGTCTGTTGTATCGGCGGGGTTTGTTTCGACGGTGATCTCGGCCCCCTCGGAAATACTGAAGTTTTTCCGGGCATCCCTGATAAGGCTTGCAATTTGCCGGGGCGAAAGGACGGAAGGGGTGCCGCCGCCTATATAGAAGGTGTCGAAAGTTGCCACCCAGTTTTTGTAATGATCCATTTCCCGGCAAAGGGCAGCAAGGTAGCCTTCGATCAAGGAGGTTTGGGTTGTGGAGTAAAAACCACAGTAGTGGCACTTGCTCAAGCAAAAAGGAACATGAATGTACAGCCCGGGCGACCGCACTTTTATTCCGTATCTGATTTCAATACGGCGAGGAAGGCGCTTTGCGGAATACTCACATTGCCGATCATCTTCATCCGTTTTTTGCCCTTCTTCTGCTTTTCGAGAAGCTTTCTCTTCCGGGAAATATCGCCGCCATAACACTTCGCAATTACGTCCTTGCGAAATGCGGAGATAGTCGTTCGGGAGATAACCTCGCCGCCGATTGCCCCCTGAATCGCTATTTTGAACATCTGCCGGGGGATTTCCTCCTTGAGCCGCTCGCATGCCTGAAGACCGCGGGAACGGGCCCGTTCCCTGTGGACGATTTGCGACAGCGCATCCACCTTTTCCCCGTTCACTAGAATATCGAGCAACACGAGGCTGCTTTCCCGATAGTCGATTATATCATAGTCAAAAGAACCGTATCCCTGGGTGATGGACTTGAAACGGTCATAGAAATCGAAGATTACCTCGGCAAGCGGCATCTCGTAGGTAAGCTCGGCGCGCCCGGGGTTCGGATAGCTCAGGGTTGAGTTGACGCCCCTTTTTTCCATGCAGAGCTTCATGACGACGCCCAGATAACGCTCCGGCAGCATCAGGGCTGCCCGTATGTAGGGTTCCTCCGCTTTCATAATGGACAACTGATCGGGATAATGTGCGGGATTGTCAACAAATAATACTGTGCCGTCCTTTAGGGTGAACCGGAACCGGACACTGGGGACGGAGATGATAATAGACAGGTCGAATTCCCTCTCCAGACGTTCCTGGACGATATCGAGGTGGAGAAGCCCCAGAAAGCCGCACCGGAACCCCTGTCCCAAGGCGGTGGATGAATCTTTTTCGTAGATGAAAGAGGCATCGTTGAGTTTGAATTTATCAAGGGAATCGGAAAGATCCGAGTAATCGTCGGCGGCAATCGGATAAATAGAAGCGAAAACAACAGGTTTCACCTCCTTGAATCCGGGCAGCGGTTTTGCGCAGGGACGGTTTTCCAGCGTTATCGTGTCGCCGGTGCGCACATCCGAGACCGTCTTCACACCGGCAATTATGTAACCCACATCCCCAGCGTTGAGACTCTCCCTTTTCTCGCGCTGCAGGAGGAAATGGCCGACCTCTTCCACCCTGTAGGAGGCATTGTTATAAAAAAAGCGAATGACATCGCCTGCCTTTACGGTTCCATTGAAGATCCGGCAATGGACCACCGTTCCCCGGAAGGGGTCATATTTGGCGTCAAAGATCAAGGCCGCGAGCGGCGCTTCCGGATCGCCCTGTGGCGGAGGGACCCGCGTCACGATGGCTTCCAGGATCTCCTCGATGCCGATTGCCATTTTTGCTGAACATTTCAGGTGGTCGGTCGCATCCAGCCCCAGTTCCGATTCGATCTGCTCGATTACCCTGTCCACATCCGCGGACGGCAGGTCTATCTTGTTGATGACTACGATTATCTCCAGATTGTGTTCCATGGCCAGATAGAGGTTGGCCAGGGTCTGGGCCTGCACCCCTTGCGCGGCGTCGATGAGCAGCAAGACCCCTTCGCAGGAGGCCAGCGAGCGCGACACTTCATAGCTGAAATCCACGTGACCAGGGGTATCGATCAGATTAAGCGTATAATCGATGCCGTTCTTGGCCCGGTAGGGCAAAGAAACTACCTGGCTTTTGATCGTAATTCCCCGCTCGCGTTCTATGTCCATATTGTCGAGTATCTGATCCTGAAAATTGCGATCCTCGACAATGCCGGTAAACTGGATAAGCCGGTCGGCAAGGGTTGACTTGCCGTGGTCAATGTGAGCTATAATGCTGAAATTTCTTATTTTGTCCATTATATGTGCATAGTGTCCCTGTTTAGTTGCGGTGCCTTGCGACTTTCAGGAAACGCTCCCTCAGGCGAGTCTGGCTATGAGCGACCGAGAGACTTCCTCTACGCCGGGCGCTCCGTCAACTTCTATTAAAGTAGTGAGACTCCGGAAATAATTGACCGCGGCAAGCGTTCCCGTTTTCTTGTCGTAGTAGATGTCGTGACGTCTGTCGATTGCCGCCTCGTCCTGATCATCGGCCCGGATGCCCAATTGGTCGGAGCCGCAGACGCGGCAATGTAATTTTCCCTCCTTTTCGAGGGGTTTTATCGCGTCAATGAAGATATTGTTGGGGTGATTGTTGTCAACCGCGCAAATACGACGTCCCATGATCCGTTTCTTGGCGATCTCGCGGGGAAGGACTATTTCGATAACATAATTGAGTTTTATTCCGGCTTCATTCAAGGCATTTGCAAGGGCTTTGGCCTGGGTCAGATTGCGGGGAAAGCCGTCGAGCAGCCACCCGTTTTTGCAATCGCTTTCCTGCAGACGATTGAGGATCATCGGGACGGTTATCTCATCGGGCACCAACTCGCCCCGTTCAATAAATTCCTTGGCTCTGTTGCCCATATCTGTCTTTTTCTTGATATTCTCCCGAAAAATGACCCCTGTTTCTATGTGCAAAACGGTGAACTTTTTTTTGATCAAAGCGCCCTGGGTTCCCTTGCCGCTTCCATTAGGTCCAAAAATCAGCATGTTCATGGTATCACACCCCCTGTTTGATAATATTTTGTTGCTGCTTGATACTTTTTGTAGAGTTAAAAGGCACTCAATTTTGCCTACCCCAACACTGCGGAGTCAAGAAGATGGTCGCCACTTTTGCAGGGGCAGCTTGAGAGCAGAACAGGTAAGTTGCCTGAAAAACAGTGGGACATTAGTTCAAGACGGAAAAAATGTCAAGGAGGAACAAGTATCCCAAAATCCGCGATTGTGCCACCACCGATAAAAAATGAACCCATTTTGTCTTTTTTAGTGAACCCGTCAAAAGTTGTAGGTTTTGGGGTTGAGGTGATTAATACCGCCGTATCGGGAAGGGCCAAATAAGGGCTACGGTCTG
>JAHYJE010000057.1 GCA_019429105.1 Syntrophobacterales bacterium | reverse complement strand
TTATATTGTGGACGGAATCGACATCTACGGCCTGCCCAACGAGAAACTGGCCGATTTCCGCAGGGAGTATATCGGGTTCGTCTTCCAGTCCTTTCAACTGATTCCCTATCTGACGGTTCTGGAGAACGTGATGCTGCCGCTGACCATTGTCCGCGGTTCGAACGGCGGGCAGAAGGAGGCGGCTTCTCAGGTGCTGGACAAGGTGGGGCTGGGGGCAAAGGGTCGGCGCCTGCCGAATCAGCTCTCCGGGGGGGAGCAGGAACGGGTGGCGATCGCCCGGGCGCTGGTCAACCATCCCCCGATCATCCTGGCCGACGAGCCGACGGGAAATCTCGATTCCGCGACGGGCGACGAGATCATGGCGCTCTTGGGCGACCTCAATGCCGAAGGCCAGACGATCATCATGGTGACGCACAATCCGGAGAATGCCGCTTCGGCCCGGAAAGTCATCCGTCTCAAGGACGGCAGGATTCAAGGCTGAGCGAAAGGGGCGGCAAAGACAGATGAAATATTTTCTGATATCGTTTACCCTCTTTCTGGGGATCTTCTCCGCGTTTCCCGCGCCTGCGCCTGCAAACGACGGGAAATCCGCGGAAGCTCTATTGGCAGATGTCGATGCCGTCGGGGCTTTGACCATCGCCAACGAATGGAAGTGGTCCCAAAAGGAGATCAAAAGCTACGTGAATTCCCGCGAGGCGGTATTTCAATTCTCCGACGGAAAAGTCAAAAAGATTCCTCTGCCGGCAGATAAAATGGTCGTCGCTTTGGCGCCGTATATCCATAAGACGCATACGTGAATGACGCACTATTTCTCCTCCTGTCAGGGGGAGTTGACCGAGCAGACCTTTTTTGTAAAGGCCGTGGATGCAGAGGGAAATGTCCTTGTCGAGCAAGCGGCAACCGCCCTGAAAAACGGCTTTATGGAACTCTGGCTGCCGAGAAATCGCCGGATCAGTCTGGAGATCAAAAGGGGCGATCTGATCGCCCAGGGCGTGATTGAAACCTTTCCGGACAGCAAGACCTGTGTGACCACGTTTCAATTGCGGTAAAAAAGAATGAAAACTGAAGAGGAAACCAGGGACCTTTTTATGGCCTCTGAATCAGATTTTGGAAAAAACGGACAACTTCAGGGGTAAACCAGCCCCTCGGACCGATAACGATTTCTTCAATCAACCCTTCTTTATTAACGATAAAACTTTCCGGAACGCCGGTCGTCCCATAGAGATTTTTTATCGTCCCCCCGGGATCGAGAAGGGCCGGGAAATTCAGCTTGTATTCTTTCATAAATGGGGCAACAGCCGTGGCCCCCGCCGCGTCAATGCTGACCGCGAGGATTTCAAAATCTTTACCCTTCAGCTCCTGATAAAGCCTTTCCATCGATGGCATCTCTTCCCGGCAAGGGGGGCACCAGGTGGCCCAGATATTGACGAAGACCACTTTTCCCTTGAAATCGGCCAGGCTGATATTCTTGCCGTCCAGTCCCGGAAAGGTAAAATTCGGCGCGGGAAGCCCCACCTTGACCCTTGGCTTGTCAGACGTAAAGAATGAATCTTTCCCCTGGAGTAGAATAACGACCGCTATTGCAGCAATAATTAAAACAAAAAAGATGATATGTTTAAAGCTATATCTATCATCTGCACGTCCCCTTTTTTCTTCCATGTTATCCACCATTGACAAAAAGATCCCTAAAGACCGAAATCAATCCAGAAGAACTGTCCATAGGTTGATATCCATTGGAACACATTAAAAAGCAGCATCAGGCCGACGATGACCAGGACAACGCCCATCCCCACCTCAACATAATGCGCCATTTTTCCGTACCGGCGGATTATCCCGGACAACCACCCGATGCTCAGGGCGGCGATCAGGAAGGGAATAGCCAAACCGAGGGAATAGGAGACAAGCAGTTTGGTCCCCAGGGCAACGGAACTGCCTTTGAGAGCGAGTGTCAGGATCGAGCCCAGAACCGGACCAATGCAGGGCGACCATCCGGCAGAGAAAAATATCCCCATCAGGAAAGAAGTTATGTATCCCCGCTTGCGGTCCGGATTGCCCTGGACACGTACATCGTACTCCAGAAAGGCGATGCGGAAAACACCGGTCATGTGCAGTCCGAAAAGGATAACCACGATCCCGCCGATACGCGCCACCCAGTTGCGCAGGTCGTAGAGCAGACTGCCAAAGGCGGAGGCCGCGACACCAAGCAGCACAAACACGACGCTGAAGCCAAGCACAAAGGCCAGACCGTGCGTAAAGGTTGTGAAACGATTTCCGGCCCTGTTTTCCCCTCCCGCGGCCCGGCCGCCCAGGTAGCCGATATACGCTGGAACCAGCGAGAAGACGCAGGGGGAAAGAAAAGAGGCCAGCCCGGCCAGAAATGCCAACCCGATTGAGATGTTGAAACCCATCGTCACGCTTACCTAAAGTGATAGTGAAAGTCGCTTCCTTTATCCGGGCAAGAATTAACACATATTCCCGGAAGAGGCCATAGTATTTTATTATCTTCTACACTGCGTCCTTATTGATTTCAGTAGATTTCGAATCCAAATCGTGATAACCAATCCTCCAGAGGTGTTAACGAAACCATTCTCCGAAAGGAGTATAGTCATGATCCATTACGGCTTTACCAAAGAGTTGGATATCCCTTGTGAAACAGTCATTGAGTTGGCGAGAGAGGCGCTGAAAAAAGAGGGATTCGGGATACTGACAAAAATCAATGTCAAGGAAAAAATGAAGGAAAAGCTGGGCCTTGACATGAACAAATACATTATTCTGGGTGCCTGCAATCCTCCGAATGCATACAAAGCGATCCTTGCCGAGGAGAACATTGGACTCATGCTTCCCTGCAACGTAATCGTTTATGAAAAAGGTAATAAGACGGTGCTTTCCGCTATCCGGCCGACGGTTGCCATGAAAATGATTGATAATGCAGAACTTCAAAAACTCGCGGAGGCAGTAGAGGGGCAGTTGAAGAAGGCCTTCGATGCCATAAAAGGAGGAGCATAATGCATCACCACTCATCCGAAGAAGGAAAAAGCCGATATACGGATCCGGTTTGCGGGATGTCTACGGATCAGGAAGGTCAATTCATCCAATACAAGCATAACGGCAAACCCTACTACTTTTGCAGCGACCACTGCCTGGCCACGTTCAAAACTGAGCCGGGGAAATTTACCGGCAAGAAAGAAGAAGAGCCACCGGTGATGGAGTATACGCATGATGGCAGCCAGGTGTATATGTGTCCGATGCACCCCGAAGTGGTTCAGAACCATCCCGGCAACTGCCCGAAGTGCGGCATGACGCTCGAATCGAAAACCCCGGCGCCGGTAGCGGAGCGAATGGGATATACCTGTCCAATGCATCCCGAAGTGGTGCAGGACCATCCCGGAAGCTGCCCGAAGTGCGGAATGGCCCTTGAGCCGAAAACCGTCTCGCTGACGGAAGAAGAGACCAACCCCGAATACGAGGATATGCGCAAGCGGTTTATTGTGGGCGCCATCCTGACGCTTCCGCTGGTGATCATCGCGATGCGCATGATCATCCCGGGCGGCGAGTTGCTCGACACACTGGCCACCGTCAAGACCTATAAGTGGCTTGAATTGATCCTTGCGACGCCGGTGGTGATTTGGGCCGGGTGGCCCTTTTACGTCCGGGCCGTCCAATCGGTCATCAACCGAAGCCTGAACATGTTTACGCTGATCGGCCTCGGGGTTTCGGTGGCCTATATCTACAGCCTGATCGGCGTGCTGTTTCCCGACCTCTTTCCCGCAGCGATGCGGACGGCGGAAGGCACGGTTGGCGTCTACTTCGAGGCGGCCGCTGTTATCGTTGTGTTGATATTGCTAGGCCAGGTGTTGGAACTGCGTGCGAGAAGCCGGACCGGCGCGGCTATAAAGGCGCTGTTGGGTCTGGCGCCGAAGACCGCCCGAAAAATAGACGCTGACGGAAATGAGATCGACATCCCTCTGGAGCATGTCATAAAAGGGGATCATCTGCGGGTCCGGCCGGGGGAGAAGATTCCCGTGGACGGCGTCGTTCTGGAAGGATCGAGCAGCGTCGATGAATCGATGATTTACGGGGAACCGATACCCATTGAGAAACGGATCGGAGATAAACTTGTCGGCGCTACGGTCAATGGCACCGGTTCGTTGATTATGGAAGCCAAGAAGGTGGGCGCCGAAACCTTGCTCTCCCAGATCGTCAAGATGGTGGCCGACGCCCAACGAAGCCGGGCGCCGATCCAGAAACTGGCCGATGTCGTCTCCGGATACTTTGTCCCGACCGTGATCGCGATCGCATTTCTGGCTTTCGGCATCTGGTATCTTTTCGGTCCCGACCCCCGGTTGGCTCATGCGCTGATTGCCGCCGTTTCGGTGCTGATCATCGCCTGCCCGTGCGCACTGGGCCTGGCCACCCCCATGTCGATCATGGTGGCGACGGGTAAAGGGGCAACCATGGGTGTCCTGTTTAAAAATGCCGAGGCGATCGAGACCCTCCGGAAAGTGACAACGCTCGTGGTGGACAAGACGGGAACCCTGACCGAGGGCAAACCGAAGCTGGTGGAGGTGGTCGCTGCACCGGGCATCGACAAGAACAGGCTGTTGTCGCTCGCGGCCTCCCTCGAAAAGGGCAGCGAACACCCGCTGGCGGCGGCTATTGTCCAGGGCGCCGTCACTCAGGGACTCCAGTTGAGCGATGCGAAAGATTTTGCCTCACACACCGGCAAGGGCGTTTCCGGCAATATTGACGGGCAGGCGGTGCTGCTTGGCAACAGCAAATTCATCGGAGAGTTCAAGGTAGAGGCCGGCTCTTTGGCAAAGCAGGCCCAGGCAATGCGTTCTGAAGGACAGACGGTCATGTTTGTCGGGATTGACGGCAAAATCGGCGGCCTGCTGGCCGTTGCCGATCCGATCAAGGCAAGTACGCCCGAGGCGATCAAACAGTTGCACGCGGAAGGTATCCGGATCGTAATGTTGACCGGTGATAACAAAATTACTGCCGAGGCGGTTGCCAAAAAGCTTGGACTGGGCGATGTGGTGGCCGAGGTGCTGCCGGATCAAAAGGCGGAGGCGGTCAAAAAGTTTCAGCAGGCCGGTGAAGTGGTCGCCATGGCGGGTGACGGGATCAACGACGCCCCAGCCCTGGCCCAGGCGGAGGTGGGGATCGCGATGGGAACGGGCACAGATGTGGCGATGGAGAGCGCCGGGGTCACTCTGGTCAAGGGCGATCTCACCGGGATCGTCCGCGCCAGGCGGCTGAGCCGGGCCGCGATGGCCAACATCAAGCAAAACCTGTTCTTCGCTTTCATCTACAACGCGCTTGGCGTACCGGTCGCTGCGGGCATCCTGTACCCGAATTTCGGCATCCTGCTCAGCCCGATCATCGCCGCCGCCGCCATGAGCCTCTCGTCGGTTTCCGTGGTCGGAAACGCCCTCAGGCTGCGGAGCGTAAAGATTTAAGTTTTCCCGCGGATCAGTGATAATATACCGTCGTGAAGATGGCAGGGCGGTGAATGGTAAATCATTATGAATTCTTTCAGGTTCAAGCTCGGGCTCCTTCTCGCGGTCATCGCGGGCGCCTTCATCGTTTCGCAGGTCGTCTACCGGGACACCATAACCGCAATGCATGGTTCGGTCTTTTCCGCTGTCGATACGCTGGAGATTGTTCACAGAGCCGAATATTTTCATTCGGCAACGCATATGATGCTGTATCTTGCCTCGCACTATCCTGTACGCAAAGACGAAAAAACATATAATGAGTACGTGACCATACGAGAGAGCGGCCGTAATACGATCGATGCGTTGATCGAATCCGCCGTGTCAAGTGGACACCAGCACCAAATCGAGGAAGCAACTGGGCGGCCGGCGGATGATTTACGTTCGGTGTTTCATGCCTTTGCGGCAGAGACCGACGCCGTCTTTTCCGGCACGGATAAGGGGACTTCCGCACATCTGGAAAAGGCCCGCCTCCTTTTTGACGATATCTTCAGAAATTATCTGACGGTCATCCATAATTACCATGAAGCGCGTATGGTATCGTTGAGGAGGGGTGCGCATGAGATGAACCAAAGGGTTACCTTTCTCTTTTACGGACAACTTATCATCATTTTACTCGCGGCCGTTGTGGCGTTTGCCTTCTCGCAGCGCGTCCTGCTCAGGATATATACGACGACGGAGCGCCATGCCTTCTCGGACGGCCTGACGGGATTGAAGAATAGGAGATATCTCGACGACATCGGCGCCAACGAGGCGAGCGACTTGATTCGCAAGGAGACGCCATTTTCGATCCTCTTCGCCGATATCGATCATTTCAAATCGTTCAATGATGCCTACGGACATCAGGCTGGAGATAAACTTTTGAATGAATTCGCCGGCCATCTAAGGATGGGAGTTCGAATCGCGGATACCGTTGTCCGGTATGGCGGCGAAGAGTTTTTGGCAATCCTTCCCGGCGCCGATAAGGCCGCCGCCTTTGCGGTTGCGGAGAAGATGAGGAAACAGATCGAAACCGCCGATGTCCTTCTCCCTTCAGGGGAGCCGGGGAAAAAGGTCACTGCAAGCTTCGGCGTCGCCTCTTTTCCGCACGACGGCATCAGAAAGTTTACGGCACTTCTCAAGAAAGCCGATGAGCGCCTGTACCTGGCCAAGGAGTCGGGCAGGAACAGGGTCGTTTGTTAAATGGTCCTCAAATAGAGCCACGAAAAGCAGTACCGGCAGGAATGGCATAAAAGGAGTGAAGCCGCCACGAAGCTGCGGCAGAGCTACGAAGGAATCTCAGACTTCGGGTGATTAGGCATGTTCAGAGTGACGGAGTTAGGGAAGTGAAATTGGGGAAAGTCAGAAAGATGTTGTCGACAGATTAGGGAGGCCGTATAGAACTGAAATGAATCATGTCCGTAAAAAATTGATCGTCCGGCTGCTCCTGGCATGGATTGCTCTGTCCGTCCTGATCGGCGCGGTCGTGTTCTTCATGGAGACGAGGAAGATCGACGCCTATGTGGTCGCACTGGCCTTGGAAGAATCCCGTGATTTCGAGAAGATCCATGAAAATTTTCTCAAAAATCCGGATCTCCAGCATCTTGAACAGCTCAGGGAGGCAGCCCGGCAGCACATCGAAGACGGACATTTCATCGCCGTCAAACTCTATAACCATGACGGGGAACTGATCGCCGAGGCGAACCATCCCGACGCGCGGCTGATCAAAGAAAAAATCAATAGCCGTCAGCCCGATATTGCCGCGATCGATCGCGTTCATTTCCGGCAGTTCTACGGCAACGGCGGTCAGATTTTTGTCAAGATCCATGTACCTCTGAAGACAGCCGGCCACGAGCTCGAAGGCTATTTTGAAGGAGTTTACAAGGCAAATCCCCGAACGATGACGGAGATAAAAAACCGTCTCATTCTCTCCCTTCTGCAGGTTATGGCGATCATATTTTTCACCGCGCTGGCGATTTATCCGATTGTCCTGTCTCTGAACAGAGGACTGATCAAACTGACCGGGGATCTCTCACTCGCCAATATCGGAATGCTCAAGGTCCTGGGCAGCGCGATTGCCAAGCGGGACAGCGAAACCAACATCCACAATTACCGCGTGACAATCTATGCCGTCCGCCTTGCTGAGGCTGCCGGTCTCAAGAGGGAATATATCGCCGATCTCATCAAGGGTTCATTCCTCCATGATGTGGGAAAGATCGCGATCAGCGACCGGATCCTCCTCAAGCCCGGGAAACTCACCGAGGAGGAGACGGCCATCATGAAAACCCATGTGCACCACGGGGTTGACATCGTTGGGCATTACGGCTGGCTGAAGGATGCCGCGGAGGTCGTCCGGTATCATCACGAGAAATTCGACGGCAGCGGTTACGAGGCCGGTCTCAAGGGGCATGACATTCCAATCAATGCCCGGATATTTGCCCTGGCCGATGTCTTTGACGCGCTGACCTCCCGGCGGCCTTACAAGGAGCCGTTTTCGTTGGCAGAAGCCATGCGGATCTTGGCAGAGGGCAGCGGAAGTCACTTCGATCCGGCACTTATCGCCTCCTTTACCGGTATAGCCGGCTCGCTCTACGAGGAAATAAACGGAGCCGGGGATAAACTGCTCGAAAACGCATTGGATCAACTCATCGACCGGTATTTTTCCGCGGGCCTTCAGGAGAGCCCGCGGCTGAACTGCTGGGAGTTCATGAAATGCGGCCGTGAGGTCGGCGGAGCTAAGGCAGATGAACTGGGCATTTGCCTGGCCTATCCTGACCACGGTAAACACTGCGCCCGCATCGTCGGTACGCTTTGTGGAGGAGAAGTTCAGGGATCTTTTGCGCAGAAATTCGGAAACTGCCGGAAGTGCCCTTTCTTCAAGAGCAAGCACTACGACCGGATGTTCAGCCAAAAAAAGGAATAACCATAGATTATCATTAGAATAATGATGTCGTGAAAAGCGACATTATTAAGTATGATCAAGGATGATCCGAAGGCCTTTCAGATTTTCATGAAAGGCCTTCGGTGAAATTTTTTTGTATATTGCAATTCGATTCAGTCATTTGTACATCCCTGAAATTGGAAATGAATACGGCTCAGATCCCCTCGAAAAGCACCGTGGAGAGGTACCGCTCCGCGGCATCCGGCATGATGACCACGATCGTCTTGCCGGCAAACTCGTCCGACCTGGTCAGATGGATCGCCGCGGCCATCGCTGCTCCGCTGGAGATCCCCGCGAGCAGCCCTTCCTCTTTGGCCAGGCGCCGGGCAAATTCGATGGCCTCGCCGCTTTCCACCTGCTCCACCCGGTCCACGATGGACAGATCCAGCGTGTCGGGGATGAAACCGGCGCCGATGCCCTGGATCTTGTGGGGCCCGGGCTTGATCTCCACGCCGGCCAGTTTCTGACTGATCACAGGGCTCTCCCCGGGCTCGACGGCCACGGAGAGAATCTGCTTGCCCCGGGTGCGCTTGAGGTAACGGGAAATCCCGGTGATGGTCCCGCCTGTGCCGACGCCGGAGACCAGGACGTCGACGGCGCCGTCCGTGTCGTTCCAGATCTCCGGACCGGTCGTCCTTTCATGGATATCCGGGTTGGCCGGGTTTTTGAACTGCTGGGGAAGGAAGTATCGCTGCGGATCGGAGGCCGCAATCCCTTCGGCACGGCTGATCGCCCCCTTCATCCCCTCGGCGCCGGGGGTCAGGATCAGATTGGCGCCCAGCGCGGCCAGCACCTTCCTTCGTTCGATGCTCATCGTCTCGGGCATCGTCAGTGTCAGTTTGTACCCCCGTGCGGCCGCGACATAGGCCAGCGCGATCCCGGTGTTGCCGCTGGTCGGCTCGATGATCTCCACGCCCGGTTTCAGGATGCCGCGTTTTTCGGCATCCCAGATCATGTTGGCGCCGATGCGGCACTTGACCGAATAGGCCGGATTGCGCCCCTCAATTTTCGCAAGGACCGTTCCCCTAAATCCTCCCGCAAGATGATTGATGCGAATCAGCGGCGTATTGCCGATGCTCAAACTGTTATCCTCGTAAATCTTTGCCATGATTTCTCTCCTTTCCTTTCTTTGATCCGGCCCATCGGCCGGAGCCTCTGGCGAGCTTCGCCCCGCCAGGGCTGATGCAAAAACTATTCATGCGCCGCCTTCAGCGCCTGATCCAGGTCGGCAGTGATGTCGCTGATGTCCTCCAGTCCCACGGAAATCCGGACGGCATCCTGCTCCACGCCGGCCTTCTTGAGCTCCTCCGCCGTCAGTTGCGAATGCGTTGTGCTGGCGGAATGAATCACGAGGGTCTTGGCGTCCAGCACATTGGCCAGGTGCGAGGCCAGTTTCACGTTGTTGATGAACCTCTTTGCCGATTCGTACCCGCCCTTTACGCCGAAGGTGAAAATCGCCCCCGGCCCCAACGGCAGCAGTTGCCTGGCGCGGTCGTGATCCTTATGGCCCGCCAGCCCCGCATACTCCACCCGGGAGACCAGGGGATGTCCGACCAGATATTCCGCCACCTTCTGTGCGTTTTCGACATGCCGCCGGGCCCGGAGCGGCAGCGTTTCAAGCCCCTGGAGGATCAGGAAGGAATTGAACGGAGAGATAGTCGCCCCGGTATCTCTCAGCAGTCCTGTCCGGATCTTGAGCACATACGCGAGGCCGGGCGCGACGGCTTTGTCATGGTTGCCGAACGCATCCCAGAAATTGACGCCGTGGTAGGCGGCGTCCGGTTCGGTGATCTCCGGGAATTTTCCGGAACCCTTCCAGTCAAAATCGCCCTTCTCCACAATGGCGCCGCCCATCGAGGTGCCGTGACCGCCGATGATCTTGGTCAGCGAATAAACCACGATGTCCACCCCGTGGGCAAAGGGGTAAAAAAGCGGCGGCGGGGAGACTGTGGTATCCAGAATGAACGGGATCTTGTGCCGATGGGCAATCCCGGCGATTGCGTCGATGTCGTCCACATTGCATTTGGGGTTGCCGATCGATTCCGAATAGACGAGGCGCGTGTTTTCGTCGATCGCCTTTTCAAAATTTGCGGGATCGGAGGAGTCCACAAACCGCACTTCGATGCCGAACCGCTTCAGATCCACGGTGAAAAGCGTGTATGTTCCTCCATAAAGCTTGTCGCCCGTGACAATATTCTGCCCCGCCTGGGTGATGGCGCATATCGAATAGAAGATCGCCGCCTGGCCGGTTGCCGTCGCTACGGCGCCAGCGCCGCCGGTAATGGCAGCCAGACGTTTTTCCAGCACATCCGTTGTGGGGTTCATCAGGCGGGTATAAATGTTGCCGAAGGCCCTCAGCGCAAATAAATCCGCGGCATGGTCGGCGTCGTTGAACGCATAACTGGTGGTTTGGTAAATCGGGACGGCCCGCGCTCCCGTGGTCGGGTCCGGTATTTGCCCCGCGTGCAATGCCAATGTGTCGATTCCCTGATTTTGCTGCTCCATATTCATTTCCTCCTTGTAGCCAGTGATCGTTTGTTTTTGTTATTGAACCATCCGTTTTTATGCCCGGGCGCAGAAGGGCGTCACATACACCGTGGCATTCGAGTTCCATTCATGAGCGCTCTCCTTTCAATATATAGCCTACCTTTATAGTAGCCTTGGCATGCAAAAAAATTATATGCTGTAATCGAGCGGGCGTTTCCACACCAGCGCCCTGGTTCGATCCGCCATGTCCGCAAAGGTGACCTTATCGATCACGCCATTAATCAGGTGCGTAATCTCCCCGAAGACCTCCTGAAACGCGCAGCGGTTTTCGAAATCGCATTTTCCCCGGAACTCGCTCACGCAGGCAATCGGCTCGGTTGGCCCTTCCATAAGCCGGATGATCTCCCCGAGGGTGATCTTTGCCGGCTCCCTGGCCAAAGCGACTCCCCCCTTCGCACCGCGCACGGTTTTAATGTACTTGGCGCCTTTGAGGATCATGACGATCTGTTCCAGAAACTTCTTTGGAATATCCTGGCGTCTGGCGATCTCCTTGATCTGGACCAGGCGGCCTCCATTCTCCAGGGACAGCTCAAGCATGATCTTTAGTGCGTAGTCCCCTTTAAAAGTGATCTTCATCGGCTTGCCCCTTTATTGCTTGCTTTTCGTGGATACTATACTTAACTGATAGTCATTGTCAAGTATAATTTTAAAAAATAATTCAAGAAATTTTCCCCGTTGTCCGACCGCTGTTCCGCAACATTTACAGATCCGCATCGCCTCAACTGCTGAAAATATTCGCACCTTCTCCGTGAATTATCTCGATTATGGGAAAAAATCATGCGCCCGATGATCGTAAACTCCCCTCGAAAAGAACGGCACCTATTTCGGGTGATCATAATATCTATAGAGTGATCAATATGTTAAAAGTGTTTACGGTCCGGTTGATGAAAATTTTCACTCGAGCCTCTCAAACGAAGCGGATACTATTTATCCATGCAGTTCAGGGGAATCGGGATAAGTGGGCATTTTATATCCAGCGTTAATCGGTTTTGAAAAATATCTTGAAGGATTTTCCGCCATCGGTATTTTTTAACCCTACAACGATACATAACTAAATAAACAGTTGACAAATATGCCTGACTCTGTTACTTGTTTTTCAAAAACATGAACAGGAGGTGGGCCATGATTCCGGAAGATCGAGTTTATGATGGTAGC
>JAHYJE010000056.1 GCA_019429105.1 Syntrophobacterales bacterium | reverse complement strand
CGGCGACTAACGACTCTTTCCCCTGCGCGTCCGCCTGCACCCGCTTGAGGGTGAGGTTGACGGTCAGCGGATCCTTGTCGGCCTGCGCCGCCGACCAGGCCGCCGCGGGCAGGACGAAGACGAGCAGAGCCGCCAACGCCATACCAACGTTTCTGAACTTGCCTCTTGATGGTCTTGATTTCATGGCTCCATTCTCCTTTGTCTGTGTTTTGATCGTTATTTTTGCAGTCCTTGCCTATGCCTTTAAGATTGACGACGATTTCATCAACCTGATGCCCATCGCCACAAGCATCGACAAGGAAGGTGCGTCCTTAATCGGATAGTCATAAAAACTCAGCGGATTACCATCGCGGCTGCTATGGATGAACGTTTTCAGGATAGCTGTTTTTGAGTCAAATAGAATAACGGAAATGCGATCGATGAAATCAAAATGTTCGTTCAGTGCCTTGTGAATGGTTTCAATCTTCCGGCTAAAAGGACTGGCCTCATGCAACTCCCTCAGCAACCCATTGGACACAAAAATATCTTCCATGTTGCATATCTCTCTGCGTATGTTACCATTTCGAGCTACATATATGAGGAAACTTATTATATGTCAACGGAAAAAAGTGGTTTTGCCTGGATGTCCCCGGGGGAGGTTCAGGGTCTCCTCCTCCGTTGCATCCCCTTCCACAACCTTGAAGCCGTCGGCGATGAGCCTCTCGACTGCCTCCCGGTCCCTATCGACAACGACGCTCCTTAACAGATTTTTGACTATACGTTCTGCTGCTCGCAGGCCATCAGGGTGTGCTTGCACAAAACCGAAGTGGTAACGGAACCGACGCCGGCGGGCACCGGGGAGATCTTGGCCACAATCGGTTCGGCCGCGGCGAAATCGACATCGCCGCAGTACTTGCCCGGGTTGTCCGGATCGGCGTTAATGCCCACGTCAATCACTATCTGGCCGGCTTTGACGAAGTTGCCCTTGATCATTTTTGCCTTTCCCACAGCGGCAATCAGTATCTCGCCGTCCTGGCAGACGCCCGGCAGGTTCTCGGTCCGGGAGTGACAGATCGTGACGGTGGCGTGTTCGCGCAGAAGCAGCATGGCGACCGGTTTCCCGACGACCAGCGATCGACCCACCACGGTGCATTTTTTGCCTTTCAACGGGACATTGTAGTGACGCAGCATTTCCATGCAGGCCGTCGGCGTGCAGGGCGCAAATCCCGTGGGATCGTCGGTAAAAACCTTTGCGGCGCCGCCGGTGGTCAGGCAGTCCACATCCTTTTCCACGGGGATCAGCTCCCTGATCTTTCTGCCGTCAAGATGCTTCGGCAACGGGAAAAACATCAGGATTCCATGCACATCCTTTTTTGTGCCGACTCCGGTTACGGCCCTTTCCAGCGCGTCCTGCGCGATATCTTCCGGATATTCGAATACCTCGGACTCCATCCCGACGGCAGCGCAGGTCTTCTTCGCGCCGCCTTCATAAAAAAGGTCGTCCGGCCGCGCGCCTACCCGGATTATCCCCAGTTTGGGGGATATGCCGCGCGCCTTCAATCCGGCTGCCTTTTGGGCAAGTTCCGCGTTTATCGCATCTGCTACAGGTTTTCCTTTGAGAATCTCCGCCATTTATTTTCTCCTTATTTTTTCAGTTTGGCAATAACCAACTCAAGGGTTTCATCGGCCAGCTTTGACCCGTCGGCCAGAAGCTTGTTCATTTCTGCACGCGTTTTTTCCAGGAAAACCGGATCCTTGATGGTGTTCAAATTGATTATCACATTCAGGCTGCCGGCGATGAGCGCGCTCTTCAGAAAGATTACGCCGCAGCCTACGTCGGAAATGGCGAGCATGCTGCCGATCTGCCCCATCCGGCTGTGGATACTTATCCCTTCATAGACGTTCCGCATGATCTCCAGCGGAACCGAGCAGGCAATCTTGCTGCACTCCTCGATGGTTGCCTCTTTCTGCCTAAGTTGTTCCGGCGTCTCCTTGGGCAAGCCATAAGCCTTGGAAAGGGGGCCGAACACCTCCGCGTCTTTATCTACAAGGCTTTGAAGCTGTTCGATCACGGCATCGCCGCGCTTAAGGAGTTCCTGCACCTCGCCTTCAACCTCTGCGTACTTCTTTTTGCCGGTGGTAAGATTGCCCACCATGTTGCTGAGGCACATCCCGATGGCCCCTCCCAGCGCGGCTGCTCCGCCGCCGCCGGGTACGGCAGCCTTGGAAGCGAGTTCGGACAAAAAGTTTTTACATGAATTATCAAGCATCGCCATGGTCTTTTTCTCCTTCTGTTTTTTTTGATCAAATCCTGTTTCTTCGTGTATGGGTATAGAACGAGGGAAATTTGTATGTCAAGGGATATTTGCCGGGAGGTGGACATGCCGGCTAATGATTACTGACCAATTATTATAGAGACTGAGCGCTGCTTTCACAGATGCGGCAAAACTTGATACGCTCAAGCTTTTCGTCCCGGATAGTGAGAGAAAATCGCTCCTGCTCAGACCAGGCTTGCTTTCGGGATTAAGGGGTGATAATCCTTTTAAAAAGTGCTTTTCATGAGCCAATTGCAAAACTATTTGTCATTCCCGAAAGCGGAGCTTAATGTACACAATGCTTCTATCGGGAATACGGTTTTTCAAGCAGTTAGAACCAGATTATGAACATTAAACTTCGTTTTCCCGCTTAAAATCATTGCGGGAATGACAGAATGTGGGAGTTTTGCAATTGCCTCATTATATAGACAATATCAGTGCCTTGAAAACTGAAGGCAAAGGGCCATTCAGACCCTGTGCCTCCAGCTTCTTCGGAAAACAGGCGCTTATTTGCCGGCCATCATTGCCGCTATGTCATCCTGGACGGAACCAATCGGTTTGATGTTGAACTTCTCGACAAGAACGTTGACTACAGCCGGAGAGAGAAAGGCCGGCAGCGTCGGCCCAAGGCGGATGCCCTTCACGCCGAGGAAGAGCAGGGCGAGCAGAACGGCTACCGCCTTCTGTTCATACCAGGCGATGTCATAGGAGATCGGCAGGTCGTTGATGTCGGCCAGTCCGAAGACCTCTTTGAGTTTCAGGGCGATGACGGCCAGTGAATAGGAATCGTTGCACTGACCGGCGTCGAGGACGCGGGGAATCCCGCCGATGTCGCCGAGGTTGAGCTTGTTGTAGCGGTATTTCGCGCAGCCCGCCGTGAGGATGATGGTGTCTTCAGGAAGCTGTTCGGCAACCTCGGTGTAGTAGCCGCGTGACTTCTGTCGGCCGTCGCAGCCGGCCATCACGACAAAGCGCTTGACCGCCCCCGATTTGACCGCGGCGATGACCTTGTCGGCCAGGGCCAGCACCTGATTGTGGGCAAAGCCGCCGACGATCACGCCGGTTTCCAGTTCCTTCGGCGCGGCGCACTTTTTGGCAAGGGCGATCAGCTCAGAAAAATCCTTCGCGCCTCCCCGGGGGCGATCGGGAACGTGCTTTGCCCCGGGATAGCTGGGAACGCCGGTCGTAAACAGCCGGTCAAGATAGGTATTTTCTTTTCTTACTGGAATGAGGCAGTTGGTGGTAAGCAGGATCGGTCCGTTGAAAGACTCGAATTCCTCGTTCTGATGCCACCAGGAACTTCCGTAATTGCCGACGAAATGACTGTATTTTTTGAAGGCCGGGTAGTAGTTGGCCGGGAGCATCTCCCCGTGGGTATAGACATCCACGCCGGTGTTTTCAGTCTGCTTGAGCAGCTCTTCCATGTCCTTCAGGTCGTGGCCGCTGATCAGGATGCCGGGGTTTCCGCGAACGCCGATATTGACGCTGGTGATTTCCGGATTGCCGTAAGCGGTGGTATTGGCCTCGTCCAAAAGCGCCATCGTGGCGACGGCGGTTTCGCCGGCCTTCATGACCAGGCCGACCATCTCATCCACCGACAGATCTTTGGTGGTCGAGGCGAGCGCCTCCATGATGAAGTCGTCAATTTCGTCCTTGTGAAAACCAAGCACCGCGGCATGTTCGGCATAAGCGGCCACGCCTTTGAGCCCGATTGTCAAGAGTTCTCTCAGGGAACGGACGTCCTCGTTTGCGGTCGCCAACGCCCCGACGGTTTTGCCCTTTTCGATAAAGGCGGCTTCGTCGGCGGCGCTCCAGGTCGCCGCTTCGGGCAGCGCTCCGGCAAAATCACTGCCGTTTTTGGCCTTCCAGGCGGCAAGGAATTTCTCTTTCATCTGATTCCGGCGGCGGAGGGCCTCCCGGATCAGGGCGACAAAGCGCTCGTTATCCCAACCGGCGTTGGTGATGGTGGAAAACAGTCCCTGAGCGATAAAAACACTGTTAGTCCGGTCCGAGGCGCCCAACTCCTTGAGCTTTTCCCCATAAACCGCCATCCCCTTCAATACAAATATCAATGAATACTGCAAGTCGGCAGTTTCCTCCGGTTTTCCGCAAACCCCCTTGATCGTGCAGCCGCTGTTTTTTGCCGTCTCCTGACATTGAAAACAAAACATGGTTATTCTCCTTTCATTAAAAAGCGTTATTGTTGATGATATGCCGCTTGCCGGAGACTTGTCCGACTGATCTATGATGCGCCCGCGCCGACGTGGAAAAATCGGCTGCTACGGTTCCTGTGTGTCCCGGTCCCCGTTAATCTCGCGCGCGAGGTCGTCCAGCTTATATCCGTATAGTTTCGCAGCGTCTTCCAGGGTGTGAAATCCCGCCGCCGGGCAGCCAACGCAGAGCATCATCCGTCGTATAAAGACATTTGTTGCCTGCGGATTTTGTTTAAGCAGATCGTTGATCTTCATTTTATAAACATTAAGCTCCTTTTTTGTTCTAAGCTTCATTTTGATCGAACAATAATGCATTACCTGAAAGTTGTCTTTGCGCTGGCGCAAAGAGTTGAAAAAAACTGGTTCATTATTTCATAATTTCCTGAATATTTTGCGAACAGCCGGGTGAAAATATTCCACTCCTTGTAAGTCAATAGAAAAATTGTTTGTTTTTCGCCTTTTGTTCATTCAGGCAGCCAGACTCTATTTTGCAGGCTGTCAGGAAAGAGGAGTGCGGCGCATTTTGATGCCCTTTTCCATGAAAAAATCTTGACAATAATTACTCATTAATATTACTGGAAAAAAGCGGTTTGTCAGCGAAGCTGCCTCGGGTGCGCGGAGGAAAAAGCAACCGCCGGAATAAACCATAAGGCATACGATGAAGCTGCCTTGGGTGCGCGGGAAAAAATGACGGCGGATTTTCGGGCCGGATGGGTTGCGTTGAGCAAGCCCCGGCAGTTTTTCAAGGTTGGCGAGGGTTGGAGACGGCCATTGGGAAGGGGCGGATTGCCCCATGAATATAAGGGAGGAAAAATTAGGACGATGAAGACATTTTCGTTTACAGGGGCGCAGAGGATTGTATTTGGAAGGGGCAGTTTCACCGGTTTGCCGGTGAATCTCGCTGAATTGAAGATAACAAGGCCGCTAATCGTCCTCGACGGCAGTCTCGCGGCGCTCGGGTTTGGGGAAAAAATTGATGAATTGCTGAAGAAGGCGGGGAGGGAGTTTGTCCTTTACGACAAGGCCGTACCGGAGCCGCCGCTGGAACTGGCCGACGACGGGGCAAAGCTGGCCCTGCGCAAAAAATGCGACGGCATAATCGGCATTGGCGGCGGCAGCGCGATGGATCTGGCGAAGGCAATCTCCGTTGTCGCGGCAAACAAGGGAAAAGCGGTTGATTACCTGGGGCTGAACAAGGTTCCCGGGCCGGGGCTGCCGAAGATCATGATTCCGACGACCGCGGGGACGGGGAGCGAGGTTACGTTTACGGCGGTTTTCATCAGGAAGAAGCTCAACAAAAAAGAGGGGATGAATAGCCCGTATCTCTATCCGGAACTGGCCTTGCTCGATCCGGAATTGACGCTCAGCCTGCCTGCGCAGGCGACGGCGACGACCGGAATCGACGCCTTGTGCCATGCGATCGAGTCCTACACCTCGATCAACGCCTCGCCGATAAGCGAGATGTTTTCGCTCGAGGCGATCCGCCTGATATCCGACAACATCCGCACCGCCGTGCACGACGGATCGAATATTGAGGCGCGCGAGGCGATGCTGCTGGGAAGCCTCTACGCCGGCTACGGTCTCGCCAATGCCGGCGTGACGGCGGTTCATTCGCTGTCTTATCCTCTGGGCGGGCGTTATGGCGTATCCCACGGCCTTGCCAATACGATCATTCTGCCGAAGGTGCTGGCCTTCAACCTGCCCGGGGCGCTGGAGAAATTCGTTGATGTCGCCGAGGTGATGGGGGAAATAGTTGATGAACTGCCGCTGCGGGAGGCGGCCTATCTGTGCGTTGAGGCGGTCGAGGCCTTGATTGAGGACTGCGGCGTAACGACCACGCTTCAGGATCTCAATGTCCCCGAAGAGGATTTCCCGCTGCTTGCCCAGGCGGCCCTGACGGTTGCCCGGCCCCTTGCTAACAACCCCTGCCGGATGACAGAAGAGGACATGATCGGAATCTATCAGGAGTGTCACGAATAAAGATGAGCTGACGCGCCGCTTGATATGTTGAAAAACGTAATTGAGGGCGCTTAATTGAGACTGGAGGAGACGCAAAATGGCAGGAGCGGAACTGATTGGCAAGGAAGAGATAAAAGAGGTGATGGATGTTCTCGGCACGGGCGTTTTTGCCCGTTATGGCTTCGACAAGGAACGCAACGATTTCTGGAAGGTGCGCGATTTTGAGAAGGCCTTTGCGAAATACAGCGGCGTGAAGTACGCCCTGGGGGTGACGTCCGGATCGGCGGCGCTGAAGATTGCGCTCACCGCCCTCGACGTGGGGCCGGGGGACGAGGTGATCTGTCCGGCGTTCACATTCATGGCGACCTACGAGGCGGTGCTCGAGGTCGGCGCCATCCCGGTGATGGGCGATATTGACGAGACGCTGAACCTCGATCCCGACGATATTCCCAATAAAATTACGCCCCGGACGAAGGCGGTAATCCCGGTTCACATGTGCGGCGCCCCGGCCCGGATCGACCGGATCGTAAAGGTCGCCAAAAAACACAAACTGCTTGTTCTCGAAGATACGGCCCAGGCCCTGGGGGCAAGTTTCAAGGGGAAGAAACTGGGGACATTCGGGAACATGGGGTCTTTCAGCTTCGACCATTACAAGACGATCACGACCGGCGAGGGGGGGATGGTCATCACCAATGATGTCGATCTTTACCATCGCGCCGAATGGTACCACGACCACGGCCACGATCATCTCTCGCCGGTCAGCCGGGCGCTGGACGGGCGGACGATTCTCGGCTTCAACTACCGGATGAACGAACTGCAGGGCGCCCTCGGCCTGGCCCAGCTCCGGAAACTGGACCGGGTAATCGCCGCGCAGCGGAAAAACAAGGCGCTGATCAAGGATGTTCTCGCCGCGGTGCCCGGGATGGGCTTCCGGCTGCTTCCGGATCCCGAGGGCGATTCGGCAACCTTTCTGGGTTTCAACCTCCCCGCAGAGAAGCAGACGCGGGCATTTCAGGCGGCGCTGAAAGCGGAAGGCCTGGATACGGTGCTGTGGAAGGACAATTTCTGGCATTACGTCCCGAACTGGGAGCATTTTCTGGCGAAGAGCACGGCGAATTCAAAAAAACAGCCGTTTTCCGATCCGCGCAACAAGAAGACGACCTACAGCCGCAAACAGATTCCCCGGGCCGAGGAGCTGCTTGGCCGCACCCTGTTTATGGGGGTCAGCGTCAAGCTGCCGGCGGCGAAAATGAAGTCAATCCGCAAGGCGATTGAAAACGCGGCGAAAAAGATATAGATATAATGATGTGAGGAGAGGAAATGGTCATTGTTACCGGAGGGGCCGGGTTTATCGGCAGCGTCTTTGTTGCCAAATTGAACGCCGAGGGAAGGGACGACGTCGTCATCGTCGATGATCTGGGGACGACGGCGAAATGGGAGAACCTCGTTAAACGGCGGTATGTAGATTACCTCCACAAGGACCAATTTCTGGCGATGGTGAAGGCGGATTGCGTCCCGTTTGCCGTGGATGCGGTGGTCCATCTCGGCGCCTGCTCGGCCACGACCCAGCGTGATGCCGGCTACCTGATGGAAAATAATTTTCATTATACTTCCCTTCTGGCCGACTGGGCGCTGGCGAAGGACGTCCGTTTTATCTACGCGAGTTCGGCGGCGACCTACGGCGATGGCGCGAGGGGCTTTTCCGACAGCGACGCAATCACCCCAACCCTCCGGCCGATCAACATGTACGGCTATTCGAAGCACCTCTTCGATCTGAAAATCCTGCGGGAGAAAAAAGCGGCGCGGATGGCCGGCGTAAAGTTCTTCAACGTCTTCGGCCCGAACGAGTACCACAAGGGCGAGATGACGAGCGTCATCTTCAAGGCTTTTCATCAGATCCGCGCCACCGGCCGGGTAAAACTCTTCAAATCGTACAAGGCGGAATATCCCGACGGCGGCCAGAGACGCGACTTTGTCTATGTCAAGGATTGCGTTGATGTTTTATGGTGGCTGCTGAACCACCCTGATGCAAACGGCATCTTCAATCTCGGGACCGGAACGGCGCGGAGCTGGAACGACCTGGTCGGGGCCGTCTTTGCGGCGATGGAACTGCCCGTGGCGATTGATTATATCGAAATGCCGGAGGGGCTGCGCGGGCAGTATCAGTATTTTACCGAGGCGAAGATGGATAAACTCCGGCAAGAGGGGTGCCCGGCGCGCTGCGGCGCGCTCGAGGAAACGGCGGCTGATTACGTCCAGAACCACCTCCTGCAGGGCGACCCCTATTTGTAAGGATTTAATATCTATGCCGAAAATTGTCTGCGTAATCCCTTCGCGCTACCAGTCGAGCCGCTTTCCCGGAAAGCCGCTTGCCGATCTCTGTGGAAAGCCGATGATCCAGCATGTCTATGAGCGGGCGCTGCATGCCCGAGACGTCTCTTTGGCAATCGTCGCGACTGATGACGAGCGGATATTCAAGGCCGTCGAGGGATTTGGCGGAAATGCCGTGATGACCTCCGCTGCTCTCCGTTCGGGAACGGACCGGATCGCCGCGGCGGTGGAAAATATCGGGCTTGCCGATGACGATATCGTCGTCAACATCCAGGGCGATCAGCCCCTCTTCGAGCCGCGGCAGATAGGCGAAGTTGTTGCGCCGCTGCTCGCGGATCCCTCGCTTCCTATGTCCACGCTGATCTACCGGATCGTTCGCGCTGAGGAGATTGTCCATCCCAACGCTGTCAAGGTTGCCTTTGACCATAACGGTTTTGCCCTCTATTTTTCGCGCGCGACGATTCCCTTTGTCCGCGATCAGGGCAAGCAAGCCGAATACTTCAAGCACCACGGGATCTACGCCTACCGAAGGGATTTCCTGCGTATTTTCGCCGGCCTTCCCGATGGAACGCTGGAAAATCTGGAGTCGCTCGAACAGCTCCGGGTGCTTGAGTACGGCTATCGCATCAAGGTTATCGAAACGATTCACGATTCCGTCGAGGTTGATACCCCGGAGGAGCTGGCGCGCGTCGGACGGATTATCCGGGGCGAAAAACAGACAGGAGGCAATTATGATCGACATTGAATACTTGAAGAGAATAACGGTCGTTTCCAAGCCGTTTGCCCACAAGGTGATAGCCAATCTGCTTTTGTGGCCCAATTACCACCTGTTTGCCAACGTCGATATCCGGATCGAAAACATTGAGCGGATTCCCCGCGATGAAAGCGTGATTTTCGCGATGAACCATACCGACCGCTTCAACTACTGGCCGTTTCAGTACAGGCTGTTGCGGGACAAGGGATTCCCCTTCACGACGGTCTGGGTGAAGGGTAAATACTATAAAAATGAGCTCCTTGCGAAGGGACTCGATATCTGTCACCTGATCCCGGTGCCGTCAATGGGGTATCTGATCGAGGAGTATTACCGCAAATGTTTCAACACCAGGATGGACAAGGGGCTCTACCGCACCGTCAAGGATATTATCGAGGGAAAGATCGCCGAGTTTGGTCCGGCGGAGAGCACCGCCCTCACTGCGATTCAGGCAATGGGAGAGAATTTCGCACAGTTCGTTCACGAGCAGTACGACGGCATCATGGAAAAGGTTGCGGAGTTGAGCCGGGCGGCGCTGCTGGAAAAGAAGCTGAGCGTAATCATCTTCCCCGAGGGCACCCGCTCGCTGAAGCTTGCCGAAGGGCGCACCGGCGTTGCCCAGCTTGCCCTGAATACCGAAAAGCGGATTGTCCCGGTTGCCTGCAACAATTCCGACGCGGTCTATACGGGGAGCCTGCCGTTTGCCAGAAGCGGCCGCATCACCTACCGGGTCGGGGAACCCCTGTCCATCCACGACAAGCTTGAGCCCTATCGGATTGCCGAACCATTCCGGCTGTTGTCCCGGGAGTCGCAGAGGCGCTACAAGGCGCAGTTCGAGGGGGTGACAAAAATCGTGATGGAGAGCATCGAGGTGATGCTTGACGACAAATACAAGCAGCACCCGGAGGCAACATAACCAATGGATGATATTGTTATTGCCGCAATCGAAAAACAGGCGGCAAAGGAGCCGTTTGCCCGCAAACTGGGGTTGCGGCTGATCGAACTTGCGCCCGGCCATGCCGTAGTCGAGATGGAACCGCAGGCGGATTTGGCCAATATTTTCAACATGACCCACGGCGGGGCCATTTTTTCGCTGATTGACGAGGCCTTCGAGGTTTCCTGCAACGCCCACGGGACGGTTGCGGTTGCGCTCAGCATGAATGTTGCCTATCATCAGGCCCCCGACCAGAAAAGCAGGTTGCGCGCTGAATCCCTTGAGATTCACCGTTCCGCCCGGACCGCCACCTATGAAATCAAGGTGACCGATGAACACAATGCCCTCATCGCCTCCTGCACCGCGCTTGCCTACAGAAAGAAGGACAGGCTGCCTTTTCTTGAATAAATCCTGGCCCAAAAAATTCTTGCCGCCGGCGCCATAAAGTGTTAGGGGAGCCCGAACGTCCTGTCCTGTAAGGTGTTGGGCGAATAAAAAAATGAGGAGGGAAGAGTATGACTAAGATGTTGAGAATGACGGGATTGGTAATTGTATCGGTGGTTTTTGCTGCCGGGAGCGCGCTTGCGGCGGGGAGCGCTGACGTGACCTATGGGAAGGACGTAAAGAAGATAATTTCCGAGCACTGCCTGGCTTGTCACGGAAGCGATGCGCCGGCCATGGTGGATTTCAAAAAGGACAAGGCAGCATACAAAAAGGCGATGAAAGGCCCCAAAGCGGATAGCTACGCAAGCCTGATGGTGATGGTTAACGGAACGGATACAGGCGCCCTGATGCGGCGGCTCGATGACGGCAAAAATACCAAGAACGGCAAGCCGGGCAACATGTATGACTATCTGGGCAGCTCTGACGCAGAAAAAGCCGCGAATTTGAAGGTTATCAAGGACTGGGTCGGCGGCTGGACGTTGAAAAGGGCAAAGGACATTACTCAGGATGAATTGAAGGCGATCAAGGCCTTGGAAAAATAGTCAGTAAATCAGCCGCTTCCTCTATGCCCCCCGGGTGCGAAGCCGGGGGGCATAGCATTTTGCACAATCCCGTAAATGCAGACGTTTTTTATGTTAAATGCCGGCTAATGTGCCTTCAGCGTAGATAAAGGTTAGAGAAATTTGGGAGGAAGGTCCGTTATCCCCGCCAGATCCGCAGCATCCTTAATTGTTTGAAGGCCTTGAACGACCATCAATTTTGAAACTCCATGGGCCAGTTGCTTGTCATTTTGATCGAAAACGGTCGCTTCTGCCAAACACATCGTTCTGCCGATTTTGATGCTGCGCCCTTTGACGAGCAGCTTGCCGGAATTGCATGCGGCAAGGTAATCGACCTTTAGATCAACCGTTATGAAGCCGGCAGCTTCAGCAAGCTCACAATACACCGCCCAATAGGAGGCAGTATCGATCGCCGAGGCATAGACTCCGCCATGCAGGCCGTAAAACGGATTTAAATGCTTCTTCCCGATGTCGAGCTCGACTGTCGCATAGCCTGCGCCCATCTCTTTTACAGCCATGGATAAGTGGCTGAAATAGGGGCTCTGATTGATGATCTTCAGGACTGTTTCCACATGTTTCTGATTAAGGTCAGGCATAAATTTTATCTCTTGAGCCAATTGCAAAACTCTCACATTCTGTCATTCCCGCAATGATTTTAAGCGGGAAAACGAAGTTTAATGTTCATAATCTGGTTCTAACTGCTTGAAAAACCGTATTCCCGATAGAAGCATTGTGTACATT
>JAHYJE010000055.1 GCA_019429105.1 Syntrophobacterales bacterium | reverse complement strand
GTTGTAGCATGTCTTTAACCTCGTTGGTTTGGTATTTATGGCGTCTTGACAACACATATATATCTGAATCAACGGGGTTTTTCAATGTATTTCTCTTGCAATATCCACTTTAATCGCGGATTTTGGGAAGTATGGCAGGCAATAAAAGGCTTGACATGAATTACCATCGGTTTATAATGTTACCAACGGTTACAAATTATAATATTTGAGTGCGGAGAAAGATCATGTCCCTTCCTGACAGAAACAATCCATATAATTTCAATGAATTTCTGGAATGGCGAAAAAGCGTCGATTATTATCGCGACGACCCTTTCGTTAGGCAGATAATAAAAACCTTTGCCGGTGGAGAGTTTGAAAAAAGCGACGCCGAGGCACGTGCCTTTTCGCCGCGGGTCTCCTTGCGCTGGCGGGATTTTGCAGAGCGTATTGCCTTGCCGGAGAAGCGCCCCTTCATGATGCACTATGACGGCCACCACAACCGGATCGACCGGATTGTCCGCCCGGCGGAAACGGAAATTCTTGAAAAGGAGGTTTTCGCGGAGGCTGTTTTTTCCGATAAGACATCGCCCTGGGTGAAGCTTGTCAAGATGTTTCTGCTCTACCAGAATGGAGAAGCCTGCATCGCCTGCCCCCTTGTCTGCACGGAAGGGCTGGTGATGCTTCTCGAAAAATATGCGGATTCCGAAGAAACAAGAAAAATACTTCGGCACTGCAAGGAGGGGATAAACGGCGATTATGGCATCGGTGCCCAGTATCTTTCCGAAATTCAGGGGGGCTCCGACGTTCCGGCCAATCTGCTGGAGGCTGTAGAAGAAAACGGCGTCTGGAAACTGTACGGGACCAAATTCTTCTGCTCGGCAACGCATGCCGACTACGCGGTGATTACCGCAAAACCGGCCGGTTCGGAAAAGGTTGCGCTGTTCGTTGTCCCGTCCTGGTTGCCCGGAAACAAGGCAAAGGAGATCAGAAACGGCTTTACCATCGACCGGATAAAATGGAAGCTTGGCACCAGCGAGCTTACTACCGGCGAGCTTACCTTCAACGGGGCCGTCGCCTATCCGGTGGGACCGCTCGACAGGGGAGTAGCCAATGTCGTTGGAATTGTTCTTACTTATTCAAGACTTACAGTAGGTTTAACCGCAGCTGCCTATATGACGAGAACTGTACGGGAGGCGAAGAAATATGCGGAATTGCGCGAAGCTTTCGGGACGGCAATCGGGAACTTTGCCCTCCAGGCGGAAAATATCGGCAGGCTGGATAATGCGGCCCGGCGGACAACCGCCGCCGCCTTTAAACTCTATGGTGATTTCTCATCACTGGAAGGCGGGTTAAAAACAGGGATTGCCGCCGACGAACCGGAAGTCATCAAAAAGAAACGTTTTGCCGTCCGGGAGCTGATCATGCTGCAGAAAATTACCGCCGCCCGGGATTGTACCGAGACGCTCCACGAGGCAATGTCCGTTTTCGGCGGTCACGGCGTCATCGAGGATTTTTCGGCGCTGCCCCGCCTTTACCGCGATTCCGCTGTGAATGAGCTCTGGGAAGGCCCGCGCAATGTTCTTTTGACGCAGATATATCGGGACCTCAAGCGGGTCAGGGAGTGGTACGATCCGGCGGAATTCGTCCGAGACATACTTGGGAGCGGGAGCGAAGATGTCGTCGAAAAACTGGCGGGGGAGGCCGTTGAACTGCTCGCTTATCCCGATTCAGCCGAGATAAACGCTGAAACAATTGCGCTGTGGCGGCGCTGGGACCATTTCTGCGCCGACGTCTTTCACGCTTATCAGGAACTGGCCCTTCAGGACGTGGAAAAAGGGCTATGAAAGTGCGCCGTCGCAAAGAGGGATGAAAACGAGGTTTAATTCTTTTAATAAGGAGGGTTCTATGAAACAAGGTAAAATTACGTTCACCATGTTGTTGACCATTTCCGTCATTTTTTTATTTGCCGCGACAAATATCTGGGCCGCCCAACCCGGTTTTGACGACAAGGAGATCAGGATCGCCCAGTTCGGCCCGCAAACAGGCCCGGCGGCGCCGTGGGGAGCGGTTGCCCGGGGCTCCGGTCTTCTTTTTCAGATCGTCAACGAGGAAGGCGGCATCAACGGCAGAAAAATCAAATATTTTATGAGGGATGACCAGTACAACCCCGCCCAGACCGCGGCGATTGTCAAGGAACTGGTGGAGCGCGAGGGGATTTTTGCCTTTACCGGCGGGGTTTCCAGCGCGGGAGGAAATGCCGTCAAGGGTTTTCTGGCTGAAAACAAGATCCTTTGGGTTACCCCCGGTTCCGCCGGGGTCAATACCGATGCGAAAGGGGATATCGATCCGGTCATGAATCCCTATCGCTACTACTCTTATCCGCTTTTTCAGGACGAGGCGAGTATTCTGACAAAATATCTCGTGGAAAAAATGGGATTCAAAAAGATCGGCATCCTCTATCAGAACGACTCCTACGGCAAGAGCGGCCTGGCCGGCTGCGTGCAGCGGCTTGATTCCTACAAGATGAAATTGACGGAGGCGATCCCGGTTGAACCGACTGACAAGGATCTCGCATCCCAGATACTGAGATTCAAGAATTCCGGCGTCGAGGCAGTCATGATGTGGGTCAGCCCGACCCTCGGGGTGATTGCGATGAAGACGAGCGCGAATGTCGGCTTTAAAACCCAGTGGGTCTCCAGTAACGGGCTTTCCGACTATCCGCTGATGAACAAGATAACCGGCGGCCTCTGGGAAGGGGTGATCACCGGCGCCTTTGTTCCGCCACCCGACTCGACCGACCCCCTGGTTGTCAAATACCACAAGGCGGCGCAGAGACTTGCCCCCCAGGAGCGCTGGGGCGTTTTCTATATGGCGGGCATTCAGTTTGCCGAGTCGCTCGTTGAGGCGCTCAGGCTTGCCGGACCGAATCTGAGCACGGAGAAGGTCATTGAAAAGCTGAATACTTTCAAGGACTGGAAAGGAATGGGCGGCAAGATAACCTGGAACAAAAACCGCCATCAGGGCACCGATTCGATCCAGATTCAGAAGTGCGGCCCGGGCGCAAAAGCCATTCTGCTGCAGGACTGGACCGCCAACGAACTGGCTACCTGGAAAAAATAGCGTGCAATAAGGCAAACGCCCTGCCGTTATCAATAACAGCAGGGCGTTTTTAGCTTTGGAGGGCAACATGTTTGATTTTTTGCTGACCAACGAGCAGCTCAAATTTCGGGAGGAGGTGCGGGACTTCGTCCAATGGGTTCCCCGCGAGCTTATCCTTGCCATGGACAAGGATGAAATAAAATTTCCGAAGGAATTTCTCCAGGAAGCGGGACGTCGCAACCTGCTGGGCTGCCGCTATCCCAAGCAGTGGGGCGGGCGCGGGATGGACTGGGTGACGACCGGGATGGTTCTCGAGGAGATCGGAACCTTAAGCTATGAACTTGCGTGCGTTTTTGGCGTCGGCGCGGAGCTTGTCTGCGACGCGCTTATCCAACACGGAACCGATGAACAGAAGGAGAAATACGTCAGACCTCTCTTGAAAGGGGAAATTTTTGCGGCGGAGGGTTTGACTGAACCAAGGGGTGGATCGGATTTTTTCGGAGCCGTTTCAAAGGCTGAGGATCAGGGTGATTATTTCCTCTTGAACGGTCAGAAACGCTTCATTGTCGGCGGCGAAGGGGCCGACTATTTTCTGCTGTACGCCAAAACAAATTTTGATCCGGCGACAAAGCCGCAGGCCTCCATCACCGCCTTTATCGTGGAGCGCGGTCCCGGCGTCGAAACGAAATATCTTTACAGCCTGATGGGAAGCCGCGGCGGGGGAACGGCCCGGGTTGTATTTACGGACGTCCGGGTGCCGAAGGAAAACGTCGTGGGACGCTTGAACGGCGGTTACGACATCTTCAATACGATGATGATCCCGGAGCGTCTCGGAACGGCGATCATGACGATCGGTTCCGCCCGGGTGGCCCTCGATATTGCGACCCACTATACGACGAGACGCAAGGCGTTCGGCCAAACCCTGAACTCGTTTCAGGGAGTCAGTTTCCAGATCGCGGAGGCGGCGATGCTGCTCGATGCTGCGCGTTCGCTGGGCTATGCCACCTGCCGGGCGATAGACGCCGGCGTGCCGACCGACAAGGCGAGGCGCCTGATCTCCGAGTCCAAGCGATTCATTACCGAATCGTGTCAGAAGGCGGCTCATAACTCGCTGCAGGTTCTGGGGGGGATTGGCTATACGAATGTCTTTCCGGTGGAGCGGATTTTTCGCGATATCCGGCTGGCGACGATCTGGACCGGCACAAGCGAGGTCATGTCGATGATTGTCGCCCACGAATGGTACAAAGAGGCACAAAAAAACCGGGAAACCCCGAACAGGCGCGATTACGAGGCGGATGCCGCCGAGGCGTTCGCCGCGGACGAAAAAATCTACGAATAGCCTGCTCCCCCGAGAATCGCGAACTGTGATGCAGGTTCTGAGTGCATGTGTCCGGGCGGGACGCCTCCGCCTGCCGTCTGCCGTTTTCCACAGAATAAAAAGTGATTTGCTTTGTATAATCTCTGGTGTTATCATCCCCCCTGCCTTTCTCTGGGCAGGAGTCCCTTCATCGAATCGGCCAAGAAACGCGAGGGGGCTCCTTTTACTTCCCCTCACCCTTCTTGGCTAAATCAGATTATTTGTCCGCCATTTTCTATGGCCGTGCTCAGTATGACCCTTACAGAAAATAACTTGACTTATGAAGGGTTTTAATTTACACGTTTAATCCAGTCGTCCGAAAAAAAATCTGCGCAGCCGAATTTATTTACAGGGGGGATAATATCGTGGGCAAGGTCGCCACTCTTGAGGACATCCGGAAAGCGCAAATCGCCAAGGCGGCGCTGAAAAAATTCTCGGAGCTGGGGATATGCAACACGACCCTTGACGACATCGCCAAAGAATCCGGCATATCGAAAGGCGGCATGGCCTATTACTACTCCTCCAAGGATTCTCTGGTGAAAGGGGTGTTCCAGACCTTTTTTGACGGTATTTTTCAGCGGAGCAAAGAAACCATGGCTTCCCTTCAATGTCCCATGGACAAGCTTCTCTCGTTCGGCTGGCTGTATGACGGCGGCGACCCCGATGTCAATACAGGGTACCCGCTTCTGTTCGATTTCACCTCGATGGCCGTGCGCGACGAAGAGTGCCGACACATTTACCACCAGTGGGTAAACAACTGGGTCTCCCTTCTCGAAGGGGCAATCGTCCAGGGGAATGAACAGGGCAGGTTCAGAAACGTCGATCCAGAGCCTGCGGCACGCCTGATTTCATCCCTGTATCACGGCATCGCAATGCGCTGGTATCTTGATCGCGGCACCCACTCAACCGAGTGGGCCGTTCAATCGTTCACAAAGGCAATTACCGCCCTGATGGAGGGTAATGCTTCGAAATAACAAGGAGGTGCGATATGCCGGTTTTTAAAGATGCACAGTTCATGCTGGAAATCCTGGGGGGACTTTTTCGTCTTGCCCTGCAGGATGAGACGGCGGCGCCAAAATTCAGAGAGGCAGGCGTCGTCATAAAGTTCAACATAACCGACCCGGACGGGACACTATGGGTGGATTCGGTCAACATGCGGATACTGACCGGTCCGCAGGATTTGAAGGCAAATGTCGAGATGGATTTGAGTGGCGATTCGTGCCACCAGTTCTGGTTGAAGGAGCTTAAATTGCCGATAGCCCTTGCCAAGAGAAAGATAAAGGCGCGGGGGCCGATGCCGACCATCCTTAAATTACTGCCGCTTTTGAAGCCCGCGTATGAGATGTATCCGGAAATAGCGAGAAAGAACAATCTGCCGATTCAGGGAAGTTGAATAACCGGCAAGAAAGGAGATCCCTATGAGCAGGGAAAAAGCGCAAAAACAGTTTGAAGATGACCGCAAAGAAGCCGTCCATATTGCATCGCGGCTGCTACTGGCGTCAGGGACGACCTCGCCGCGCGTCGGCGGTGTCGGGGAGTGCACGATGCATATCCTGGAAGACGAGTGCACGATCGAAGAGCTCTGTCAGGAAATCGAAAAAATGGCCGCTGAAAAAGAGAGTTGGGACTTTTTCAAGAAAGACGCCGCCGCCCTGCGGGATGCGGATGCGATCATGCTCGTCACCTCCCTGCGCAGCCTTACCGACCCCTCTGACATCAACTGCAACCTCTGCGGATATCTCACATGCGACTACATGAGAAAGGCCGACAAACTCGAACGGGTGCCGGGGGTTGCCTACACAGGGCCGCTTTGCGCGTTTCGGGCGACGAACATCTCCTACGCCGTGGGCGGGATTGTAGGGCAGGCAAGGCAACTCGGCATCGATCACGGGATTTTCTGGTCCGCCGGGGCCGCCGCCATGCGGATGGGGATACTCCCCCGGAATACCGGCTTCGCCCTTGCCGTCGGCATTTCGGTGACCGAAAAGTCTCCGTTTCGGGATGTTCCCCCCAGAAGCGATGAGATCAACGAACGAACGATGAATGACAGGATAATCCGCAGGCTCTGGCCTCAGTTCCGGTCAATTTACAGTTAGGGAGGGACTGATACGATGGAAAAAATAGAGATGGGTGAACTGATCGCAGGCGGCCTCGCCCGGGCGTTGGAGCTGATGGCCGTTGCCGCCTACACTGCCATTAAATTCGGCGACCGCAACACGATAAAGATGGCTGCCATGGGAAGCGACGAGCTGGAAACGATTTCCGAGTTCTGTTTTTCGCTCGGCGACATGTCGCCTCTTGCCGCCCGCGACGGCCGGGCGCTGCAATCGATGGTGAAGGAACCGTTTGCAATGCTGGTAATCGGCGACACGAGAAAATCCGATTTGAATTACAACTGCGGCGCCTGCGGGTATTCGACGTGCGCGGAGCTGAATCGGGCGGAAATGGTGGAGGCCCTCACCTCTAATGGCCCCTTCTGCATGTTCAAGGCGATCAATCTGCATATGGCTGCCAACGCCGCGGCTGCGGCGGCCTGGCGGCTGGGTCTCCAGTGCCGGGTATTCGGCACATTCGGGTTTGCCGCCAAGGCGATGGAGTCCATGCCCGATATCGACACCGCTGTTGCCGTAGCGGTGAGCGCCGCGAAAAACGACCCGTTCTTCGATCGCCATAAATACTGGACAAATGACTACTGGGACGAGATATTCCGCAAGGAATTCCCCACCTTTGTCCGCGGTTTTATCGGCGCCGTCGAGGAGTAGCAACGAAAATTTCAATAGGGGATGAAGTATGGGAAAAGAATATTTGAATCAGGCCATCTGCTCCCATTACGTCGAGCTGAAGGCGGACGAACAGCCCGACCGGGAGATACTGATTTTTTTAAGCGGTAATGTAGAGGAGCGCCTGACATACGGAACCATTCACGAAAATGCCAACAAGGCAGCTCGCTTGCTGCTTGATGCCGGGATAGGCAAGGGCGATAAGTACATTGTTCTGATGCACAACCATCCGGAGTTTGTTTACGCGCTTTTGGCCGGCCCTACAATCGGCGCGATGATGATCCCGATCGATCCCCGCTCTACCGGCAAGCGTCTTGAGTACTATTTTCTCAATTCCGGGGCGAAGGGGGTAATCGTCTCCGACGCCTGCCTGCCCCAGCTTGAAGAGATTTTACCAAATATCCAGAAATTAAACCTGATTTCGGTGGTTTCACGTCCGGAATCGGGGATATCGCCGACCAGCAGCCACAGCATCTTCAACGAGGCAATCGGGAATAATTCCTGGAAAAGGGTAGAGCAGCAGATATTTGACGTGCGCCAGCCGATGCAGATCATCTACACCTCCGGCACAACCGGCGATCCGAAGGGGGTCATGATCCGCAACAACCGCACCGGTGTTTACAACATCATGACCAGGCTCGTCTGGAAATACAGCCGTGACAGGGACACGCTCTATACCGGCCTTTCGCTGACCCACGGCAATGCTCAGGCGGTAACGCTTTTCCCCGCTCTCTACCTCGGCGTCAAGGCCGTTTTCACCTCCCGGTTTACAAAAAGCAGAATCTGGGACATCTGTAGAAAATACAACTGCACGTCTTTTTCGCTCCTGGGCGGGATGCTGGCCGGCATCTTCATGGAACCACAAAAGCCGGACGATCTCGATAATCCCGTAAATACCGTAATCAGCGCCGGCACCCCCGGGGTTTTGTGGGAGCCTTTCGAGAAAAGGTTCGGGGTGAAGGTCCTCGAATGGTACGGGGCGGTGGAAGGGGGCTTCGCCTACAAACCAGTCGGCAAGGGGCCAGTCGGCTCTTTCGGGAAACCGGTTCCCGGCGTCATGGAGATGAAGGTCGTCGATGAAAACGACAACGAAGTTCCTCCCGATGAAAAGGGGGAGCTTATCTGCCGGAACATCAACGGCGACACCCGGGTTGATTACTGGAACATGCCCGCAGAGTCGGAGGAAAAAACCAGGGGAGGATGGCTGAGAACCGGCGACATGGTTCACAAGGACAAGGAGGGGTGGCTGCACTTCGATTATCGCAAGGGGGCCGAGCTGCGCCGGTCGGGCGACTTTATCCAGCCGGAATACATCGAACGAATAATAGGAGAACACCCTGATATCAGCGATGTATGCGTTTACGGTATTCCCGCCGCGTCGGGCGCGCCCGGCGAAAGCGACCTTGTCGCAGCAATCACCCCCTTTGCGGGAACACAGATCGATCCGCGCTCCGTTTTCGCCAAATGTAGAAAGGAACTTCCTGTGAACTTTATCCCCTCCTGGCTGCAGGTGGTGGCGGAAATACCGAAAACCGTGTCGGAAAAAAACCTCGACAGAAAATTACGCGAGGATTTTACTTATAAAAATGGCGCTATCTACAGGTATGACGATTTCATCTAAAAACGGATAATGGCCGCACCCTGGAAACGGTTGCACTGTTTGGGGGCAGGAAAATTCAGCAACATTTGATTGGGGGGAGTGATGGGATACCAGGAACTTGCATTGCAGTTGACCGATGAACAGGTCGCGCTGAAGGAAAGCGTTCACAAGTTTGCCGTCAATGTTGTACGCCCGGCGGCAGGCGAACTCGACCGGATGACGCCGGAAGAGGTAATCCAGAAGGGCTCTCCCTTCTGGACGGTGATGAAGCAGATGTACGCGATGAAATACCACACGGTTTTGATCCCCGACGAATACGGGGGAATCGGACTGGACCCCTTGAGCCTTCATATATTCTTTGAGGAATTGTCGTACGGCAGCGCAGGCCTGACCGTTGCCTCCGGCGTGGCCTGTTTCCCCTCCTTCTACGCATCGATGCTTGCCGAGGATTATCTCACCGACAACATCATTATCCCCTACGTGAACTGCACCGATGCCTCCAATGTCGGCTGCTGGGCGATAACCGAGCCGGACCACGGCTCCGACATCCTGATGCCCGGCACGGAATTTTTTCATGACCGGAAGATATCGCACAGCATCAAGGCCGTAAAGAAGGGGGAGCGCTGGCTCATCAACGGTCAGACATCGGCGTGGGTATCCTGTGGTCCGGTTGCGACAACGGCTGCCCTGTTCGTCGGCATCGATTCGGCGCAGGGGATGGCCGGCGGGGGAATCTGCCTGATCGACCTTACCCAAAAAGGGATAAGCCGGGGAAAGCCGACCAACAAAATCGGTCAGCGCGATCTTCCCCAGGGGGAGATATTCTTTGACAACGCCGAGGTTTCGGAAGGATATATGATAATTGATCCCGAAAGTTACGAATCAATGTCCGATACGACAATCGCGATTGCCAACGCCAGCATGGGCGCGTTTTTCACCGGCGTCGCCCGTGCAGCGTATGAACTGGCCCTACAGTACGCCAAAGAGCGTGTTCAGGGGGGAAAGGCGATCGTCGCCCATGCGACCATCAAGGATAAACTCTTCGATATGTTCAGGAAGATCGAAACGGCAAGGGCCTATTCCCGGGCGGCTTTGGTTTACAACCTCAACACCACGCCGCCTCTGGTCGAGTATTCGATTGCCTCCAAGACTCACTGCACCCAGGTCGCCTTTGAAGTGGCCAATGAGGCGCTGCAGATTCACGGTGGTTACGGTCTGACCAAGGACTACCTGATCGAGAAAATTTTCCGGGATGCCCGCGCGGGACTGATCGAGGACGGCAGCAACTATTCGCTGGCGCTGGCCGCGGCTGACGCGCTCTTGAAAAGAACTGATATTAAATAGTTAACCATTCAGAGGAAAAGCAATGGATAATGTCTATATCATCGGAACGGGGATGATCCGCTTCAACAAATACCCGGAAAGAACCGTGCGCGACATGGCCGTGGAAGCCATCCTCCTTGCCCTGCAAGACGCCGGGATGGACAAAAAGGCGCTGCAGGCCGCTTTCTTTTCGAACACCTTCTGGGGGATGTTCAGCAACCAGCACTCGATCCGGGGGCAGGTGGTTTTGAGGGGGATGGGGATCGACAAAATCCCCGTTGCCAATGTCGAAAACGCCTGCGCCGGGGCAACTACCGCCCTGCATCTGGCATACACAGGCATAAAGGCCGGTATGTACGATGTCGCCCTGGCGGTGGGCTCCGAGAAGATAACCGATCCGGACAAGATAAAGTCGCTTACCGCCTATGCAACCTGCATGGATGTTGATAATTTTTTTGAACATATCAGGATGATCGAAAACGTGGGCAGCAGCTTCAAAAATATCCTGGTTCCCCCGGCCGACACCTCCGCCGGAGAGGGCCGGAGCATTTTCATGGATGCCTATGCGATGGGGGCCCGGTGGCACATGGATCGCTTCGGGACTACGCAGAGACAGCTTGCCGTTGTCTGCGCGAAAAACCACTTTCACGCCTCGCTCAATCCGATGGCGCAGTACAGAAACACGATGACCGTTGATGAGGTGCTGGCCGACAAGACCATCGCCTGGCCATTGACCAGAGCCATGTGCGCGCCCGTGGGAGATGGGGCTGCGGCCGCCGTTGTCTGCTCGGAGAGATATCTCAGGAAACTCGTCGGCGCCCGGCCGGTGAAAATCATCGCCTCGGTCATGGGGCAGGGAAGCAACCGCGAACTCGACGGAGAGGATATCGGTGAGCGCCTCGCCAAAGAGGCGTACGAAAAGGCCGGGGTCGGCCCCAAGGATATATCGGTCGCCGAGTTGCACGATGCGACCGCCTACGGAGAGCTCCACCAGACGGAGGCGATGGGTTTTTGTCCCGCAGGCGCAGGCGGGCCTTACGCGGAGTCAGGGGAAACAAAGCTCGGCGGCAAACAGCCGGTCAATACCAGCGGCGGCCTTGAATCGCGGGGACATCCGATCGGCGCTTCGGGGCTTGCCCAGATATTCGAGCTTGTTGTCCAACTGCGGGGCGAGGCGGGGGAAAGGCAGGTCGAAAACGCCCGGCTTGCCCTCTCCGAAAATGGCGGCGGCAACATCGGGGTCGAGGAGGCGGCGATGTGCGTGCATATTCTGGAAAAGGGGTGATGGACAAAAAAACGGTTTTGATTACCGGCGCGGCCTCCGGAATAGGCAGACAAACCGCGTTGCTGTTTGCAAAAAACAACTGGCATGTCGGCGCATGCGACGTAAACGGCGCCGGCCTGACACGGCTTGCCGCTGAAATGGGAACAGCGGGTGGATTTTTTCAGCAGATGGATGTGACCGAGCCGGTGAGCGTTCAACAGACAATGGACGCCTTTGCGGAAAAAACCGGCGGCAGGCTCGATGTGCTTGTCAACAACGCCGGCATCCTGAAATTCGGTTTCTTTGAAAATGTTGCCCTTGCCGCCCATCACAAAATAGTGGACGTCAACGTGAAGGGATGTCTGAACTGCGCCAGCTTTGCCCTGCCGTATCTGAAGAGAACTCCTGATTCCCGGATAATCAACATGTCGTCTTCGGCATCTCTCTATGGAGTTCCGGATCTCTCCGTCTATTCAGCCACCAAACATGCCCTGTCCGCCCTGACGGAGGCGTGGAACATAGAACTGGAAAAATACGGGATTTTCGTCTGCGACATTCGGCCTCCCTACGTCAATACTCCCCTGCTTGCCGAATCGCAGGAGGTTTACAGCATCAAGCGGCTGGGGGTGCGGCTGGGGCCTGAAGAGGTGGCCGCCGCCGTCTGGAGGGCTGCTCACCGCAAGAAACTGCACTGGAATATCAGCGCCGCCTGGGGGTTGAACGCGCTTTTGCGTCTGCTTCCCTTCAGCGCGAGGACAATCGTGAAAGCGCTGACCATGCCTTCTGACAGGGAGGTACGGGATGGAAAAAATAAATAAGTTGGCAGCGCCCCCGCTAATGATTTTCTGGGCGTAAACATCCTGCCCTGATGCTGTTGAAACAGGCGCCGCCGATTCCATGCCAAACTGGCAACTTCTTTCACGACTGACAACCAAAGCGGGGCTTTACGCCCGCAACCCATGTTCTTTAAGTCGCCTCCAGAGAATCATTGTCCAAGTTATCTGTTTACAGAAACTTTTTGCCGTACCGGAAAAATTTCCTGTCTTTTTCGGCAGGATTTCAGAAGTAAGTCGCTAAATCCAGCGTCTCCTCACCCTTCAAAGGGGTGGCCGATTTGAATCGGAATCTACCAAATTGGTGATGCATTTTCATCTTAAATACTTGGGTTGCGGGCGTCAGCCCGCGTTAGTAAAAATTAAATTTCCCGTTGACTGCGTATTCCGGCGCAAGCCGCCACCCGATTCCGATTCAAGTCGCCACCCGATTCCGATTGATTCCGCCATGGGAATCCGATCCATTCCGCCACCCCCTGGAAGAGGGTGAAGATGACGCTGGATAAACCCAATGAAAGCCGTTAGAGCTCTCGGGAAAAACCCGGGAGGTCAAAATGACGGCAGAAAGGTTATCCATGCGTACCATAAGAGAAGTTCTCCGGCTGAAGTGGGAGAAGAAGTTATCCAACAAACAGATCGCCAAAAGTTGCAACATTGCCTGCAGCACTATCCGGGACTAACTGGCGCGCGCCCAGCGCGCCGGCCTGAGTTGCCTCCTTCGTCCGATCTGGACGACGGTTCTCTGGAGGCTCTGCTGTTTCCATCCGCGCCGGAAGAATCTTACGGGAAGCGGGAACTGCCGGCAATGGAGTACATCCGCAAGGAACTGACCCGCAAAAATGTGACCCTTCGCCTCCTGTGGATGGAATACAGAGAGAAAAACCCGGAGGGGTATCAGTACAGTCAGTTCTGCGAGCGCTACCATCAGTGGAGCGACAAGCTTGACGTCAGCCTTCGCCAAACCCACCGGGCCGGGGAAAAGCTCTTTGTCGATTATGCCGGCCAGACGATCCCGGTAACGGATCCGGTTTCCGGACAGACCAGAGAGGCGCGCCTGTTTGTCGCCGCCCTGGGCGCCAGCAGCTACACGTTTGCCTGGGCTTCTTTCTCCGAGGATCTTCCCTCCTGGATCGAGGCCAATGTCCGAGCGCTTAACTTCTTTGGCGGCGTTCCGGAGATCCTTGTGTGAGCACGGCCACAGAAAATGGTGGACAAATAATCTGATTTAGCCAAGAAGGGTGAGGGGAAGTAAAAGGAGCCCCCTCGCGTTTCTTGACCGATTCGATGAAGGGACTCCTGCCCAGAGAAAGGC
>JAHYJE010000054.1 GCA_019429105.1 Syntrophobacterales bacterium | reverse complement strand
ATACGATTACTTATAGCATGTCAATAAGTTTATTATTAGACGTAATCATGGACTACATCAACCTCTCATTCCTAAATATTTTAATAACTTGGCTTGATCCATGCCTCCAAAGTGGTAAAGATGGGCTCTATTCTAACTTTTCGCATTTTGCCTCCTGGAAATATATGGGTGATAAATAGGGTCAGCGCCCTTATTAATTTGGCACGTTCGGGGGTCAGGGCGGGGAATTCGGTAGATGATGAAGGCCCCCTCGAGGGCGTTGAGGTAATTACAAACGGTATTGAGGTCGATTCGCCGGTTCTGGCTTTTAAAATAGTCCGCCACGCTTTTTGCCGAGAAATTGTTCCCCACGTTATCGAAGACGAACTTCACCACGCGTTCGAGCAGTTCTACATCGCGAATCCCGTGCCGTTGTATCGTATCGCGCAGGATTGCCGAAGAATAGATGTCATGGACGGCTTTGTAAGCCATCTCATTGGAATAATCTCCGACATGCAGGGCGGGGAAGCCCCCTTTTCGTAAAAAAAGATTAAATTCCGCGTAGATGTCGGGCTCATGGACGTTTGCATACTCAAGCCTGAATTGCAGGTATTCCCGGAACGACAGGGTATAGACGGGCATCTCGATATATCTTCCGGCCAGATAGGTGGCAAGCTCCGAGGAGAGCAGGCGCGAGTTTGAACCTGTGATGTATATGTCCGCAGCAAAATCGACCCGGAATGAATTTATCGCCTTCTCCCAAGAGGCTACTTCCTGTATCTCGTCGAGTAAAATGTAGTATTTCCGGTTGTTGGTGATCTTGCTTTTTATGTATCGATACAATTTGCCTGCATCCTCAAGCTCGGAAAACTCAAAGCTCTCGAAATTGATCAGCAGGATATTTGTTTCATCAATTCCTCTATGTATGAGTTCCTTGCTCTCAAAAGACCAAGCAACACCGATTTTCCGCTGCGTCTAAGACCGGTGATGATCTTGATGAACGGTTTATCGATGTAGCTTGCAAGCAGATTGGAATATGTTTCTCTGGCAATCATTATTTTATGGTTGTAACCATAAACACAGTTAATTATTACGATGTTTTTAGGGCTGTAAAAATTCGGGGGTCAGGGCGGGGACAGATTACAAATCCGTCCCCGTTAGCGTTTTTTGCATGGGGCAAGCTTTGGCGCTCAAAATTCCTTCATCAGGATGAAATCGGCGAGGCGCCTGTGTTGAACGCCCTCAAAAATAGGTTTCTGTCCCTATTTTACCCCATTGCGAGAGCGCCGATCGTCCGGGGCGGAAACCATACGAACAGTCCAGAAAATCCCGCTCGTACACCGGCTCCATCGCCATAACCACCGCCCGTTGAAGGACTTTATCCTCAAACGTCGGTATTCCCAAAGGTCTGGTGCTACCGTCTCCTTTCGGAATATATACGCGCCGCACAGGCGGCGCTTTATAGCGCTCTCCGGATTTGGCCCGGTCTAACAGCGACTGAAGGTTTGTCTCCAGTTCTCTTTCGTACTCTTTGGCCGTCTGTCCGTCCACGCCCGGCGCTCCACTCTTCCGGGTTCTCCGGTAGGCTTCATGCAACCAGTTCAGGTCGATGTGATGGGACAGCGAAGTGAGCGCTCCGGGTATCTGTCCCGCTACTTCCGCTATCCGCTGTTGTTTCGTTGAGACATCCGACAGGCTCAGCATCCCCATCGTCTTTCCCTCCAGCAGTCCCGTTATCCGGCGTTCCCTTCGCTCCACGGGGTGTTCCCCCCCTTCATTGCTACTGTTGAACGCTCCGACTTCCCATCTCCCGTCTCCCGGCCAGCTTTACGGGGGAGGTTGTTTACTCCCTGGGTTCCTTCGCAAGGTTTCAGCTCACTTTCACTTCCCCCTTGCCCAAGCTTTGCTTGGCGCACCTAAATATCAAGACCTGACACCCGAAACTTTGACTCAAGGGCGGCCTGCCAGCTCCGCGGGCGGATATTGAAAACACGGGCGATTTTCTCCTTGTAAAGATAGGAATTCTGCGGGCGCGGGGCCTTGGTAGGATAGTCGGTCGTGGCGATCTTCTCGATGCGCACATCCTTGTCGAGGAGGCCGTTTGCCCGGGCCAGACGGTAAATCTCGCAGGCAAAGTCGTGCCAGTTGATCCGGCCTTCGTTCGTGAAGTGGTAAATACCATAAGCACTCGAATCTACACGCACAATTTCCAGTAGCGCCGCCGCGAGATCAGGTGCGAATGTCGGAGAACCCCACTGGTCGCCAACCACGCGAACCTCGTTGCGTTCCTGGAACAGGCGGAGCATCGTGTGGACAAAGTTGTTGCCCTGCTTTCCAAAGAGCCACGCGGTACGGATTATGAAATGCTCGTCCAAATTCCCGGCAATGTCGAGTTCGCCCTGATATTTGCTCTTTCCGTAAACGCCGGCGGGATTGGGGACATCATCTTCCCGATAGGCCCCGTCCTTCGAGCCGTCAAAGACGTAATCGGTGGAAATATGGATAAATTTCGCGCCCTTCTCTTTGGCAATCAGGGCGATGTTGCGGGGGCCGGCGGCGTTGATTTTGAAAGCGAGTTCCGGCTCGTCTTCGGCCCTGTCCACCGCTGTATATGCGGCGCAGTTTATGATCCAGGCAATCGGCTTATCCGCGGCAAACCTCCGCAGCTCCCCCGGATCGGCGATATCGACCTCCTGATCGGTGGCGACGCAGGCCAGTTTATTCAGCCGCAAGGCGGCCTCCACCTCCCCGCCCAACATTCCTTTGTTTCCAATAAGCCAGATCATCTTCACCTCCGGGGGTCAGGTCTCAAAATTTAGCGTTTATACAGCTCCGCCTTCTGGATTACATGACGCCGTTCCAGGAAAAGTGCAAAATATTTGGAAAAACAGCGAGTTATCCGTTGGCTACCCGGCTTGCCGACCGGCGCTCTAAAAACCGTCAAAGTCATGCGAGGTGACCCGGGCTGCGGCGTCGTTTTGCTCAAGCATCTTGAGATCGTCCGTCAACCGCTCGCACTCGTCAGCCTTTTTCCTCAGGAAGCGCAAGGTCATGCGCGCGCTCATCGCTGCCCGCCGGCGTAAGCTGGCAGATTTAGGCGGCCTTGTGCCCGGAAGTCAGGAAATTTTCAGTTTTGCTCAGCCCCTTTTCGATCAGCGCCCAAAGCGGGTAATTGACCTTCGCAAGGCTGACGTGAGGCCGAAAGGACATCTGCCGCTGCATCACATGAGGATTGGCAGATATTTCTCTGAGATATGTCGAGGATTTTTTCACCTTCCAGTTTTAAAGGCACTGAACTTGCCATTGGGCGCCTTGGTTTTTTTGAACGAGCCAGATTTTTAACGAATCAAACCCACCCTGTCAAGGGAAAAGGCAAACTCGGGGGTCAGGTCTCCAAATTTAGCGTTTAATTATTGAACGCTTGGTCGCGTAACTCACGGTCGTGTAGTGGATGCTCAGAAAATCGGCGATCTCCTTTTGCGCATACCCGTGGGTAATGTGAGCGGCAAGGATCGCCTCGTCCCGCCTCCGTCTTGTTTTCCAGACGCCGAAAATATCCTGCAAGGGCGGGCGGTTTGCGTGGCGCTGAATTTTCGGAATTTCCCTTACGGCTGTTTTTTCAGGGATGGCGCCCTTGAGCTGGTCGATGAAGGTCTCCCCGCCGAGAAAAAGCTGGGATTGCAGCTTCGGCCACGGCGAATCTAACCCAATTCCCGACGCGACAAAATCGGCATAGTTTTTTCGGGCAGTCGCTTCATCGGAACCAAACTGGCCGAGAAGCCAGGACGTTGTCAAAAATCCTGTTTTCTCGGCAGGCGGCAGGCCAACCGTGGCACGGTAGCTGCTCCAGGGCCAGTCTTCGGGTCGGGCGACCATTCCCGCCCGGACAGGGTTCAAAACAACGTAGCGGGACAACTCCAGCAGATAGCTTTCGCGATCAACGACAATCGCCTTGAAACGCCCCTGGAACAGGTGACCAACGGTGTCATGTGTTTTGTTGTGCGCCTGGCCGAAGGTCGCGTTGAGATGGTGCATGCCGCTTGAAAGATTCGCATCCGGCGTCTCGATCATCAGATGGTAATGATTCACCATCAGGCAGAAGGAATGGCAGAGCCAGTTGAAGCGCTCCACCGTTTTGCCGAGTAGTTCCAGAAACTTGCGGTTATCATAGTCGTCGAAAAATATTTTCTGACGTCCGTTTCCCCGGGAGGTTACATGTAAAGGGCACCGGGAAATTCAATGCGCAATGGTCGAACCATAACCTTACCTCCTTGCTTTGTTTCCGAAAAACACTAAATTTTGAGACCTGACCCCGTAACTTGAAGATAGGGGTGCATGGGGAGGCTGAAAATGCGGGAGGCGGCGTCTTCACTTGCGGGGAAGGCGCCGGACCTGTAGCCGAGATTCGCAAAGGCCCCCTGGAGGTGCAGCGGCTTGGGGTAGTAGATGGCGGTGGGGATGCCTGCCTGCCGGAGTCGCTCCATCAATGCCATCCGCTCGGCCCCGCTTTTTGCGAGGACGGAGTATTGCGCCCAGGCGCTTTTGCAATTTGCGGGAACGTGCTGCGGAGTCAGGCGGGAGAAGTCGGCTGGCAAAGCGGCAGCGGGCGCCGGGGCATTTGTTATCAGGTCGTTATAGCGCTGGGCAACTGTCTGGCGCAGTTCGATCTCTTCCGGGAAGATGTCCATTTTCGCCAAGAGGATTGCGGCCTGCAGGGTGTCCATCCGGCCGTTGATGCCGATGCGGGCGTTGTCGTATTTGTCGCGGCCCTGGCCGTGAATGCGGAGGGAGCGCAGCGCGGCGGCAAGGGCGTCGTCGCCGGTGAAGCACATCCCGCCGTCGCCGTAGCAGCCCAGCGGCTTGGCCGGGAAGAAGGAGGTGCAGCCGATCTGGCCGAAAGAGCAGGTCTTTTTGCCATTGTATTCGGCGCCGAAGGACTGGGCGGCGTCTTCGATGAGGAAAAGGCCGTGGTCGCGGGCAATGCTTGCGATGGCGTCGTAAGCGGCGGGAAGACCGAAGAGATCGACGGGAATGATGCCTCGGGGGCGAAGAGCGCCGCTTTCGCCCGTAAGCGGCGCCGCGGCGAGACCCGCCGCCCGGGCAAACGGCGCGGAGGCAAAGGCAGTGCCATTCCCGCCAATCGCCGGCAGCGGGTGCAGGGTAGGATCATTAGCTTCGACCGCCCGGATCGCCTGTTCGAGCCTTGCCGGATCGATATTCCAGGTCGGGGGGTCGATATCGACGAAAACCGGAGTCGCGCCGAGGAGGCTGATCACCTCGGCGGTGGCAACGAACGTAAAGGGAGTCGTAAAAATCGCGTCGCCCGGGCCGACTCCGCAGGCCATGAGCGCCATCAACAGGGCGTCCGTCCCCGAGGCGCAACTGACAGCGTGCTTTACGCCGACATACGCGGCCAGCCTTTCCTCCAGCTCCCCCACCTCCGGGCCCATGATGTATTGGCCGTGCGCCAGAACCTTCTGGATATTTGTATCCAGTGTCTCTTTGATTCTCTTTTGCTGGGTCTTAAGATCGATAAAATCCATTGATTATCCCACCTGCTCCTTTATCTTATAGCATGTTTTGGGGGCCTTTAAAACCAGCATCGCTTCACAACGCTAAATTTTGAGACCTGACCCCCGGACTTTCCTGACCCCCGGACTTTCTCCGAAAACGCTAAATTTTGAGACCTGACCCCCGTTACTTGACAAAGCCGGCGATGCCGTCAAACTGGAAGCCCTTTTTGGCCATGCCCTCGCCGCTCTGGTCGATCGTGTAGAAGTGATGCTTGGTTTTGCGGTTGAACCAGCGGTAGAGCTCCCGCGTCCCGGTCAGCTTCGACGTGCCGATGCTGCCGATCGAGCCCTCGGAGATGTACCCGGGAAGCGGTTTCCCGCCTGTGGAAATGTAGGAGTAGTAATGGTCGCCGGTAGTCGGGTTAAACCAGCGGTAGAAATCGGTCGTGCCGGGGGTTCCGGGGGCGAAAAGCCGGAAGACAAGGCCGGCATAGCGGTAGCCCCGCGCCTTGAGGCGGGCCGTTTCTGCCTGTGGGGTGGTGGTCAAAAGACTGTCGGACCCGGCAAAATAGCGGTGGACTTCGAGCAGGCGGGCATTATTGTCCGCCGCAATCTCCAGGAAAAATTGCAGATCGGCGTCGCCGCCGTTCGAGGAAAACAGGAGGCGGTCTCCGTAGATGCCCGGCAAAAGGCCGCGCGTATTGACGGAAATGTTGATATAATCGGTTTCCCGCGTCGTCATGCCGCTGTCCGGAAAGACGCTTACCCAGCCGCGCGGCCCCTTGCCAATCCGGCCTCCGAAAACCCCGACACCTTCAAACGTCACCTTCCCGGCACCGTTCGCAATTGTCAGGACATGGGGGCCATCCGGCAGGTTTTCGGCAAGCAGGATTTCCACCCACTGCCGGTCCGCGGCATATCCATCTATGACGTTTACAAACCGGCCGTCGAGAGAGACGCTGAGCGGCCCGCCTTCCGGGGATACCCAAAAAAAGATGCTGATGCCCGTGCCGGTAAACTGGTATTTTAAAAAACTTTGCTCCCCCTGCCCGGCGGGATAGCCGCCCTCCTTTTCCCAGTTCCCGGACAGCTCCAGCCCCTCCTGCGGAATCCCGCTCAGGACGGTGGGCGCCTCCGCGAGAATGCGGCGGAACGAAACATACCTTACCTGCAGCGGTTCATCGCTTGCGCCCGCCATGCGCACCTTCCATTGGAGCGGTTGCTTACCCCTGTTGGTCAGATGGAGCCGCTGCGAAACGGCCTCCCCGGCTCTGATTTTCCCGAAATCAATCCGCCGCGTGTCGAGCGCCAGCATCGGGTTGGGGAAAAGCTCCGTCAACTGGGCTGTAAAAAAAACCTTTTGATTCCCGCCGACATAGTTGAATTGCAGCGTTTCCTGCAGGCTGCCGAGTGGCACCTCGTGACTGAAGGCGACCGAACGGCCGCCTGCTTCCAGCCGCAGCAGCAGGGATGCGTATTTTTTATTTTCGCGGCTCACGACCTTTTGATAGCGCAAGCTGACCAAAAGAGACACCGGCGCCTCCCCGATCAACCCGGGGAGGTCATGTTCTTCAACGGTCTGCCAGCCCTCCGGAGCCTCGACAAACCATTCCGGGTTGACCGCTTCCGTCTTTTTCGTCAGGAAGACGCCCCGCGCCTCTTCCCCGGGGCGCAATGACCCCAGATCAACCGTCTCCGGCGAGACGGTCGGCGAGAGAAGATTGATTTCGCTTCGAAACGGCAGCAAGGCGCGCTGATTGGCGAGGCCAAAGACTGCAAAGGCCGGGAAAGACAGCGCCGACACCGCAAAAAATACTATAAATTTCTTTAACATAGCAACTCCACGTTAGCATTATTCCTTACTTCCTAACGCAAAGTCGCGAAGAACGCAACGTATTTCAGACTGCGAGGTCTATGGTTTTACGATAATCCCAACATGTTCCTGGCTTCCTGTACGGTAGCGATTTCACGCCCCAAGGCATGGACAATCCTTACCGCTCTTTCCACCAGCATGACATTGGTGGCAAGTTCCCCTGATTCATCGGAATAAAGCAAAACATCTTCCAATCCGACCCGGATATTCCCCCCCAGCAATGTCCCCATGGTTATCATCTCCACATGGGCTTTTCCGACTCCCGTTACGGTAAACGTCGCGCCCTGGGGAAGCTGTTCTGCCATATTAAGAAGGTTTTTCGGCGTTCCGCTGATGGAACCGGGCACATTCATCACCAGATTGAAATGCAGCGGCGGCTTTACCGCCTCCTTTTTAAGATAGTACCCGATATTGGTAATCATTCCGACGTCGAAAGCTTCAATCTCCGGTTTTACCCCCTTTTCGATCATCTTTTTCCCAAGGAACTCAATCAACTCCGGCGAGTTGCTGTTTACCGAGGCGGAGAAATTGGATGATCCGGTCGCCAAACTGGCCATGTCGGGTTTCAAGTCTATGCAGGCGCCCCTTTTCGGGCCGTTCCCTCCGCGAGCGCCGGTAGAGAGCTGAATGATAATATCGCATTTTTCCCTCACCCTGCTGATGATGTCCGCAGTAATAACAGTGTCTGTTGTCGGGTTCCCGGCGCTGTCCCTTGTATGGATATGGGCGACTGCCGCACCTGCCTGATAACATTGAAAAATATCCTCGGCGATCTCCTGTGGTGAAATCGGAACATGGCGATTGAGCCTTTTTGTGGGGACATTCCCCGTGGGGGCAATGGTTATTACTACCTTTTTCATAAACGCCGCCTTTCTTACTGCGGGGGAAAAATTCTGTGTCACTTAAATAGGGTAACGCACTCTGCCAAGATTACTGCCCGGATTTCTCGCAAGCGCTGGCCGGGAATGTTTCTAAAAAAGCAGACCCGGAAGCAGACGTTAGGGATTATCTTCATTGCCTGACCTCGACATTGAGCACTTCTTCCCAGACTTTCACCATCGCCCCCTTGCTTTCATCTCCTAATCCCTGATTCAAGGCCAACTGGTAGGTAGTGAGGGCCGCCTGGGTTACGGGTATCGGTATTTTATTGGCATTCATGATCTCCATGATAGATGACATATCCTTGTAGGCCTTCTTCATTGGATAGCCCTGTCCAAAGTCTCTTTTGAGAATCAGCGGTCCGAAGAAATTGAGCGCGAAGCTCTGGCCCGTCCCGCTTCCGGCAACCTCAACGATTTTTTCGGCGTCGAGACCCATTTTTACGGCTAACGGCAAAAGTTCGGCGACAGCCGCGCAGGAGATATTGAAGAAGACATTGTTGATGACCTTGGCAAGCTGTCCGCAACCGGCGCTTCCCATGTACTCGACATTTTTGCTGAAACTTTCCAGTACGGGCTTTACCTTGTCGAAAATGTCGCGGGCGCCTCCGGCCATGGTCGTCAACGTTCCCTCCAAAGCTCTTTGCTCCATGCCGGATACGGGCGCATCAACGAAGTCTATTTTCGCTTCCGCGAGGCGCTTCTGAAAATCCATGGTCGCCAGAGGATGGGTTGTTCCGCAATCGATCACGATCTGGCCGCCGGAAAGGCGAGACGCGAGGCCCGCCTCCCTCCAGAGCACTGTTCTGACAACTTCCGTATCGGGAAGAGAAAGGATTATCCAGTCCGCATATCCGGCGACAGCCTGTAAATCAGCAGCGGCGGTTGCTCCAGCTTCAACGAGGCGTTGCACTGCCTGTTTGTCAACATCGAAGACACGCAGGGGGAAACCTTTCCTGAGTATGTTCAAGGCCATGCCTCTGCCCATCGCCCCCAGCCCGATAAAACCGATCTTCGGTTTCATGCCTCAAACTCCTCCAATCTTCATGCTCAGTATTATGCGGTTTCTGCGCGCAATCGTTTTCTGGCTAGTATATTGGCTGTCAGTCCGATAAGCAAACAGCCCAGCCCCAGAATATCCGTCCTCATTTCAGGAATAATGACGAGAACCCCGCCACAGGCAAACAGCAAACGCTGCCACCAACCGAGACGAGTCAGCAGGTAATCCGTCCACGCGGCTGCAACGGCGGTAACTCCGATCGCGGCAGTGATTGTCACTTCAAGTACTTCCAGAATCGGCGCCGATCCCAATAACGCAGAATTGTAAACAAAAGCGAAGGGGACGAGATAGGCGCTGATGGTAAGCCCTACGGCAGTCCAGCCGATCTTCGTGGGATTTTCACCGGCTATTCCGCCTGCCGCAAACGCCGCCAAAGCTACGGGAGGGGTTATTGCGGAAAGGATTGCATAATAAAAGACAAACATATGGGCAGCCAGCGGAGCAACGCCCATATCTGTAAGAGCCGGCGCCGCCGTCACCGCAACAATAATGTATGAAGCGGTGGTGGGAACGCCCATCCCCATAATTGTCGAGGCAATCATGATAAAAATAAGGGCCAGAATCAGACTGCCTGCGGAAATCCCCATGATCAGTGAAAATAACTTGAAGCCAATGCCGGTCATCGTGATGCTTCCTACTACGAGTCCGGCCGCCGCGCAAGCGCCGGCTACGGTAATGACGTTTTTTCCCGTATCCAGACAGGCACCCTTGAATTTGTCCCAAGTAACGCGGGTCTTTGGATTGAAAGCAGTCACGATGAACGTTGCCACGATCGTGTAAAAAATTGCCTTGTTGATGGTGTATCTGACAACAACAATCAGAATGAGCAAAAGTATCAACGGTATCAGAAAATGTATTCCCTCTCGCAGAGTCTTGAAAAAAGGCGGTATATTTTCAGCGGAGAGCGGCCTCATATTGTATTTCAGTGCATGAAAGTGAATACCCACGAAAATGGACCAGTAATACAGGAGAGCCGGAATAACCGCAGCGCCAAGGACTGTGACATACGAAACGCCCAGTATCTGAGCCATGATAAAGGCGGCAGCCCCCATAATGGGCGGCATGAGCTGTCCACCGGTAGAGGCTGTTGCTTCCACCGCACCGGCAAAATACTTCGGAAAACCCTGCTGAATCATCATGGGGATCGTAAAAGTCCCGGTTCCCGCAACATTTGCCACAGCACTTCCCGAGATTGTCCCGAAAAGACTGCTTGCCATCACCGCCGTTTTAGCTGGTCCTCCGACAAATCTGCCGGTCACTGAAAGCGCGAGTTTGAGCAAATATTCCCCCATGCCGCACTGACCGAGCAGCGATGACAAAAAAATGAACAGTACGATGTACTCTGCCGAAACACCCAGCGGGGCGCCGAATATCCCCTCCAGAGACATTGCCATCTGTGACGCTACGCGGCCAAATCCATAGCCCCGATTGCCCAGTATCCCGGGGATATAGTTGCCTACAAGAGGGTAAATAACCGCGAGCGAAGAAATGATGACAAGGACATTTCCGGTAGCGCGCCTTGCCTGTTCCAGGACGAGGAGGATTATGATCCAGCCGATAATGATATCAACCGTGGTCAGCATTCCCATACGGTAGAGAATATCCTCGTAAAAAATCGTTATGTAAAGACCAACGGCGAGCGACAATAAGGCGAGAGACCAATCAAGAAACGTTATTTTTTTGCCGGGGCGATTTCGAAAAGGGATTGTTAAGAAAGAAAACACCAGGACAAAGGTCAGATGGATGCCGCGTTGCAAAAATGCAGTGGGCATCGTAAATCCCGCCGTGATCGTATGAAAAAGCACCATGGCGATGCTGATTGCCAGGATGAGTTTGACGACAAACGATTTGTACTTGAGATCATCCATAATATAGACATCCCTTCCTCGGTATTTCGAAAACATGGACGATTATGTCTCATGCCTCATTGCCTGATCATGCCGCGGGGACCGGCCATGAGAAGGATGCAGCCGGCCCCCTGTTTTAATACGCATTTCACTTCGGCATTAATCTTCCAGGAATGGCCACGCCTTTTTCCTTATAGTACTTGACTGCTCCCGGATGCAGGGGCGCCACCGCATATTTCATGGTATTTTCCGGGGTGGCCCAATCGGCCTTTTTATAAATTTTCTGCAATACGGGAATATTTTCATAGACCGCTTTGGTGATTTGATAGGCCAGTTCATCAGGCAACTCGGCAGTGGCCAGCATGGAATTCCAGATGCCCGGGGTTTTCACATCAACCTTGATCGCCGGATATGTTCCTGCCTTGATGGTTAAGGGGGCATAATACTCATATTTTGCCTGTATCTTCGTCAATTCCTCATCGCTGAAATTTACCAGGGCAACCTTATGCGTTGCCGACAAATCCATAATGAAGGGAGCAGGTGCGGCGATTGCCCCAAACTGCACATCAAGCGAGTCATTTCTTATCGCCTGCGCGCCCTCGTTCCAGTTCAGATTCTGCAGCTTGAAGTCCTTCAAGCTGATCCCCAGGGCTTCAAAAACAGCAGCCGTCATTACACTTGTACCGGTCCCCGGATTTCCGATGGAGACCCTTTTGCCGATCAGCGATTTCGGAGTTGTCAGGTTATCCTTTTCCAGGGCAACGCCCTGGAGTTCTGCAGGATACATTGCAAAAAGCGTCCTGATTTTGTCCTGCGGCTTTTTAAAACGGTTGATTCCTTTCACGGATTGAAAGACCACGTCGTTCATTGCCGGACCAACCTGAATGTCGTTTATCTGCATCCTTGTTATATGTTCTACCGACGAGCCCGGACATACTTCAACTGTCGGCTGGACATTGGGAACTTTCGTGCTGATAATTGTGGCCAGCGCACCGGAATAAAGATAGTAAACGCCTCCTACGCCGTTTCCTCCGATGGATATCCTGTTTTTTGCCGCTTGCCCGACCGCCGGAACGCTGATCAGGGTGAGCGCCAGGATGGCAATCACTGCAAAACTACGATTCACTTTCATAGAACAAATCCTCCTCTCACATTTTTTAATTAAATGCAGGGCAGGATGCCCTGCAATGGTTTTAACAATTCCGGTCAGAAACAAAAATTATGTCTGCTTTACTTTTTGTCTGCCAAGGGTAGATTCCGGCTCATCACTGCCCTCATATTAAAAAACATTTTTCTGACGCAGACGCTGAATGGTTTCTTCCGGGTACGACAATACCTCTCGCAAGATTTCATCGGTATGCTGACCCAGCAGAGGAGCCGGCGCATGGAAAGCGGCAGGCGTAGCGGAAAGCTTGATCGGTGAGCCAACCATTCTCATCGGTCCGGCCTTCGGATGGTCAACATTGATGATCATCTCCCTGGCCTTTGCAATATGTTCGTCTTTCACGATATCCTTCACCCCGTAAATGGGGGCGCAGGGAATCTTGCGTTTCAGCAGGAAATCTACAATATCCTTTACGTTTTGCTGAAGCGTCCATTCTTCGACAATCTGTTTTACGCGCGCGTCATTCTTGACACGACCGACATTCGCCTGATAAACCCCTACTCCAAGCAGGTCGTCCCTCCCAATGGCGGAACAAAATTCCCTCCAGAGCTTGTCGTTGCCTATGCCGATGACGACCCAGCCATTTTTAGCGGAAAATGAACCATAGGGAGATATAAACTCATAACGGTTGCCGACCCTCTGCGGCTCTCGCTGTTCAACAAGATATATCTGGATGACTGTCGCCATGGCCGCTACCACTGAATCCACAAGCGAGACGTCAACATGCTGTCCGCGGTTGACATTGTTGCGGGCAAGAAGGGCGCTCAATATGCCGATGCCGGAACAGAGCCCGGCAAGAATATCGGCAATGGCCACCCCTGTCCTTGTCGGCGGACCGTCGGGCCATCCGGTGACGCTCATAATGCCTCCCATGGCCTGACCGATAATATCGTATCCGGGCAGATCCCGATACGGCCCGTATTGACCAAATCCGGAGATGGAGGAATAGACGATTGAGGGGTTTTCTTTGGATAATTCCTCATAACTCAAACCCATTTTTTCCATTGTTCCCGGCCGGAAATTTTCTATGACGACATCGGAGCATTTTACAAGGTCCAGAAACACGTCTTTTCCTTCGGGTGTCTTGAGATCAATCGTCATGCTGCGCTTGTTTCTGTTGAGATTCATGAAATAGGCGCTTTCCGTGCCGATAAAGGGAGGATAGGAGCGGCTGTCATCGCCCAAGCCGGGGACTTCGATTTTTATGATCTCGGCGCCGAGGTCTCCCAGCATCATTGTGCAGAATGGACCTGCGAGAACGCGGGTAAGGTCAAGCACACGGAGGTTCATTAAGGCGCCATTTTTGCTATCACTGCTTTTCATCAGCACAGACCCCTATTTTCTTGAAAGGCCTAAAAAGTTCATGTTTTATAAAATGTCCGGCAAACTGAGAATCGCTGCTTGAAAAGCAGCAGAATATTGAAGACCTCAAGCAGTATGCGTGCCAGGAGAACAACTATTATGCAAAAAGATTTCTATTTCTGCGTGAGCAAGACGGGTAGCGCAACAGCGCTTTTTGTGCCGGATAAAAAATCCATAACGATTTTTCTGAAAACAAAGGGATTGACAAAAAAGCAAAGAGATTCTATAAATTTTCTAAAATTTTGGAAATAAAATCAATTCGGATAAGTAGAAACCGCATCCCGGAGATTCGCAGCATGGACGAAAGCGTTGTCACCATGACACACGATAAGTTAATGGAATCCAACCTCTTCGAAATCAGCAAGGATCCCCTGTTCAATCTTATCTTCAATTCCGTTAAGGATGCAATCCTGATCAGCGACCGGAATGGCGTCGTGCTTTTTATTAACAATGAATATACTCACCTTACCGGGGTAGAACAAAAGGATATCTTAGGCAAATATGTCGGCGATGTGCGAAAAGGAGCAAGGCTGCCCGATGCCCTGAGAACAGGCCGGCCATTGCGGGGAATCAGGCGAACGGTGGACAATCTGGAATATATCGCGGATGTTCATCCCATCATTATCAATTCCGTGATCATAGGCGGGATATCAGTGATGCACGACATAACGGAAATTGTCAGCCTGGGTAACAAGATCACGAGCTACTCCTCAAAAATTAAAGAATTCCACAAGGCATCTCACTCTCTTGAAGACATCATCGGTGTAAGCATCCCGATTGACAAAATTAAAAAACAGATACAGCATATCAGTTTCAGCGACGCCTCCGTCATAATTACCGGTGAAAGTGGCACGGGAAAAGAATTATTCGCCCACGCCATACACAATGCCAGCACACGAAAGGAAGAGGCCTTCGTTGCCGTCAATTGCGCCGCTTTTTCGGCCCAGTTGCTTTTAAGCGAACTGTTCGGATATGAACAGGGCGCCTTCACGGGAGCCCAGAAAGGCGGCAAGCTCGGGCTTTTCGAGATCGCCAATAACGGCACGCTCTTCCTCGACGAAATAGGCGATATGGAACTGGACATGCAGTCAAAAATCCTGCGTGTGCTGGAAAGCCATGAGTTTATAAAAGTGGGGGGAACAAAACCGATAAAGGTCGATGTGAGAATCATCTCGGCAACCAACAAGGATATAAATCAGCTTATTGCCGACATGAAGTTCCGCAGCGACCTCTTTTACCGGCTTAACGTGGCGCATTTTGACATACCGCCGCTGCGCAGTCGCCCCGAGGATATTCCCATCCTTATCAATCACTGTCTGAAAAAGTTAAGCAGGATATCTCATCGGACACTAACCATTGCGCCCACGGCAATAGAGATTTTGACAAAACACAATTTCCCTGGCAATGTACGGGAATTATTC
>JAHYJE010000053.1 GCA_019429105.1 Syntrophobacterales bacterium | reverse complement strand
TTCCCGAAAGCGGAGCTTAATGTACACAATGCTTCTATCGGGAATACGGTTTTTCAAGCAGTTAGAACCAGATTATGAACATTAAACTTCGTTTTCCCGCTTAAAATCATTGCGGGAATGACAGAATTGGGAATTTTGCAATTGGCTCTAAAGACCTGACCCCCAAAACTTGCCTATTTAATGCGACTGGCTGCATAGAGGGGGAGATAATGAACGGTATTTCTCCGGCTGATATTGTTGGCGCTCAGGACATAGGCCCGCGGGGGGTGATAGCGCTCCGTATAGACCTTCAGGCTCTTCGATTGGGTCACCCATCCGGATTTGACCTCCAGAGGCACAACTTCTCCTTCCCGCTCAAGAAGAAATTCCACTTCCGCCGTGCGCCCCTGCCAGCAGAAAAGGGCCTTGTCTCCCGCGGTGCGCAGTTCCTGAGCCACGAAATTCTCCGCGACGTAACCTTGGTAGCTGCCGAAGCCATAGTTCAGAAACGTGGCCGGGGCAATGCCGCTCGCGGCTCCCAGCAGTCCCACATCAAAGAAGTAGAGCTTGAAGCGGTTTTCCTTCACATAGCTGGAAAGGGGAACGCCGACGGCATCGATAATAGGCGTCCGGATGAGCAGATTAGCGCATTCCAGCCAGTCCAGGGGAGCGGACAATCTCTCGTAACCCCGGATTCCCGGGATCCCTTCGCGGAGTTTGAATTTCGCGGCTGATCCGTCTTGCGTCCGCGCTAATTGCGCGGGCACGTTTCGCCAGAGTTTCTCGATGTGTAAAGCGTTGCTCTTCCCGCTATGCTTCGCCATATCGGCCAGATAGGTCTCCAGCATATCTTGCTGCGCCTTACGGACCGTCTGAACGGCTTCATACAAATTTTCCTGCCCCTCGCGATAATGGTTCACGGCATCGGGCAGGCCGCCGACAACCAGGTAATGCTTCCACAATCCCCACAGTTGTTCGTGCGCCGTCTCCGGGAAGGGCTGGGTCAAGTCATGTTTCCGGATCAATTCGGCCAGCCGTTCCTTTCCCAGGCCGTCGAGAAATTCAGCGAACGAAAGGGGATACATATCCAGAAACTGAATCTTTCCGACAGGGAAGGAGTCCGGTTGCAGCGCCACGCCCAAAAGCGAACCGGCAGCGCACAGGGCCAGCTCCGGCATCTCCTCGGAGAAATATTTCAGGCTGGTCAGCGCCCGGGGGCTGCGTTGGATCTCATCGAAGATAATCAAATCCAGGTGGCGGTCGATGGGCCGATCGAGGTAAAACTGCAATTCCTCGAGGATGCGACCCGGTTTCAGATCCTGCTCGAATATCCGCCCGAGTCGTTCATCCTTTTCAAAATTGACATAATGATACCGGGGGAAAGCCGCTCCGCCGAATTCCTTCAGGATATAGGTCTTGCCGACCTGCCGGGCGCCCCGGAGAATAAGGGGTTTGCGGTTTACGGACGTTTTCCAGCGGTTTAAGAAATCGGTAACGGTGCGTTTCATGGAGGTCTAAATACACTATGCGTATATTTTCTGCAATGACTATTTAATCATGTCCCTAATGTTGACATCAGACCCCCAAGGACTCGCTCCCCGGTGGTTGGCCTTCCTTCCGGGGCGGGAGGGGACTTACACCCGCTTGATTACGCGACCTTGCCCGGCCGCACATAGGGCTCTGGCCCTGTTTGTTTCCAGAAATCTCTGAAACCGGCGACGCGCTGCCGCTGTTCGGGGGAAAAGAGGAACGGTTCCACATCCTGAGCCAGAGCATTCAGATCCAGTTTTCCGAGCCGCTCTTCAAAGCGTTGGAGAAATTCCGTTCGATCCAATCCGACCATCTTTTCGATATATTCAAAATCAGGGGCCGCCAAGCCGGTCAGAAAAGAAACATCGAAGACATCCCTCCCTTTTTCCCGCGTCCGATACAGAATTGCCAGCATCTTCTGGGCCAGGAGTATCGCCGGCGGCGCCGCCAGAATCTGGCGGTAAACGCTGAATCTGTTCAGGAAAACTTTCCCGGGATCGTACAGCCTCTCCTTCGCTTCACTGTCGATGCGGATGAGAATCTTCCGCTCCGCGTCCGGACTCAGACCCGCTTCCTGCAGGATCTTCGGAAAACGGATATAACAATGCCAGGCGCCCTTTTCGACGACCCGATATTCAATCAGAAAACCCTTATACTCCATGTCCCGGCAAGCCGTCTTCAAGAGCCCTTCGAACTGGGTTAACGTCAAACCGAAATTATCAAAATCCAGATCCTCCGAGAAACGAGGGCTGTCGTGGAGGATGCGAATCGCCGTGCCGGTAGATGAAACGGCCGAAGGCGTTCTCGAAGGTCCGCGTGATTCTGGCGGTGACGCTGGTATAGGCGTACACGATCTCAGGGATGAAGCCGTACCAGGCCAGGGCGCTTTCCAGGCTGAGGTAGCTGGGAGGATAGAGAAGCGAGGCAATGCCCTCGCCCCTGAGCCGGTCACGCTCCCGGCTGAAGACATAGACGCCTTTTTTCAGCCGCAGCAGATGGCCCTTTTTCACCCAGAGGCTGAGTTGGCCGTCGAGAACCTTATGTCTCGACAACGCAAGGTCATTCCGGGTGAAGATGGGGGCCTTAATCGCGGCGGTCAGCTCGTTATATTTCATGAACTGATCATTAATGATATGTTAATAAAATGTCAATGGAATAATAAGGACAGGTTTAAACCTGACCCCCAAGGCGGTGCTTATCCTCTTAATGGGATAGTCAGTTAGCTCCTCCAGATTATGTGTAGCACCTTGGAATTACACGACAAATCTTTAATAAATGGCAAATAGGCTATCTGCCAAAAATACCAATAGATTATAGGGTATTGGCGTTCCGTAGGAGGAGCTGACTGACTATCCCCCTCATCTTATTTATTCACCGCCCGGTAGGCCTGCACAAACCTTCCCGCCAGCGCGTCCACATCCTGGCGGATCAGGTTCAGGCTCCCGATATTCGCCTGCCCCGTGATGTTCAGCGACCAGGTAGCCGCCAGAGTCTTCAACCGCGGGTTCGCCTCCAGGCCGGCCAACTGCCGCAATTCAACTTTGATATCGTAGGCATACCAGTATTTTTCCGTCTCATGGGTATTGACGTTGACGCACAAAACCGGCCGTCCGGGGATTGCGAGCCAATCGTTTCCCTCGACCACCCGTATCCCGCCGTTCTGAAGCTTCTGCACCACATCCCGCCGGATCTGCGCCCCGCTCAGCCCGAATTTGGCTGCATATTTCCGGATGTTGGGCTGCACCTCCTCCACGACCACGCTGACCCCCTGGAGCCCGGCCAGCGTCGCCCGGCTCGCCTCCGAATCATCGGCCCGAACCGGCATGGCAAGAAACGCCGACAAGATCAACACAATGCTAACAAAAGGCAAAAGGTATCGTCTCTTCATCATTCCTCCAAAAATAGGATTTATTGTCATCCCCGAGTGCTTCCATCTTTTGTCATCCCCGAGTGCTTCCATCTTTTGTCATCCCCGAGTGCTTCCATCTTTTGTCATCCCCGAGTGCTTCTATCTTTTGTCATCCCCGAGTGCTTCCATCGGGGATATGGTTTTACATCGTCAAATCACAATATAAATCCAACCATTCGGGATTATTCTGGTTCTATGTGATTTGCAGTGGGTAATGCGATTATCCCGGGCTCGACACACTCCCTCCCCTTCAAGGGGAGGGCCGGGGTGGGGATGGGGTCAGGATTGCCCCGATTACCGCGTCGATATTTTGTAACACTCCATTGTCCCATAATCCAAATAGAAAAAATCCGGTTGCATGCAAGCGTTTGTCACGAATTTTATCGTGCTCGCCTGCAAGAGGTTGCCCGCCATCTACGCAACAATACCGTTTTTCCAGACAATCAAAGTCCGGCACATAATCCGGGAAAGGGGTGTTGGCGGCGGAATTTGCAGCCCGCCAATTGCCGCCTGCATAACCGTTGCCGTAAGCTGATTTCGGCATCGGTCATGCTGCTTCGCAACGTCCCGCGGGATATGCCGTTCGATAATCACACGATTTGTTTCTCTTTTCATTCTTACCCCATCCCCTCCCCGACCCTCCCCTTGAAGGGGAGGGAGATTGAAATCGATGCAGATGCTTTTGCCTTGAAGAGGTTAAAGAGTACGTCAATCACTTTTCAACGACCCACTAAAAATCACATAGAACCATTATTCTTTTCAAGTAAAGCAATTTTCCATGATCTGTTCCACTTTTTAAGCTGTTTTTCCCGTGCTATGGCACTATTTATATCCTCCGTAACCTCGAAATAAACAAGGTTATGGATGTGGTATTTATTTGTAAAACCATCTACCAAATCATTTTTGTGGGCGTAAACCCTTCCTGTTAGATCAGACGTAACACCGACATAAAGCATTCCATCTCGTTTACTTGCCATGATGTACACATAGTATTGTTTGTTCGCCATAATTAAAAACCGTATCCCCGATAGAGGCACTCGGGGATGGATCTGGTTTTTGAGGTTATATTGTGAACATCAAGCTTCGCTTTCCCGATAAAAGCATTCAGGAATGAGCCAATTGCAAAACTCCCAACGCTGTCATTCCCGCGACGCTTCTGAGCGGGAAAACGAAGTTTAATGTTCATAATCCAGTTTTTAACTATCTGAAATCATGGATGCCCGATAAAAGCATTGTGTACATTAAGCTCCGCTTTCGGGCATGACACTGAGTTTTGCAATTGCCTCGGAATGACTATCTTTTGTAAGTGCTGAATAGTTACTTTTGCTTTATCTCCTGCGTGTAGTGCTTGACGTATTTTCTCAGGAGCTGTTTCATTTTTTCGTCGCTGTCGGGGGAGGGGTCTTGGATGGCTGCGGAGAACTCCGCGAGGATGGAGGTAAGTTCGGGAAGGGTGTATTTTTGGCTGCCCCGGGCGACAAAGATCTTCTCGTGGCAACTGGCGTCGGTGCCTTCTTCCGCCGTCAGGATCTCCTCGAACAGTTTTTCCCCGGGGCGCAGGCCGGTAAATTCGATGTCGATATCCCGGTTCGGTTCCATGCCGTGGAGGCGGATCAGCTCCTCGGCGATGCGCACGATCTTCACGGGCTCGCCCATATCCAGCACGAAGACCTCTCCGCCCTTTCCCAGCGTGGAAGCCTGCAAAACAAGCGAAACCGCCTCCGGGATCGTCATGAAGTAGCGCTTCATCTCCGGGTCCGTCACGGTGAGCGGCCCGCCGTGCTTCAACTGCTCCAGAAAAAGCGGCAACACGCTGCCCCGGCTGCCCAGCACGTTCCCGAACCGCACAGACATGAACCGGGTAGCAGTGTCGGGGACAGACGGGTTGGGGATAATTGGGGACATGACCCGAATTCCCTGGAATTCGGGATCGTGTCCCCAATTATCCGGGCACGAAGACTCCGTAAATTGGGCGCTGTCCCTATTTTCCAGGGGTGGGGGGCAATTTAATTGGGCGCTGTCCCTATTTAATTCGTTGAATGAGCGGCAGATGAACTCGGCCATGCGCTTGGTCGCGCCCATGACGCTGGTCGGACGGATGGCCTTGTCGGTCGAGATCATCACGAACGTCTCCGCGCCGGACTCCACGGTGGCGCGGGCGATGTTGTACGTCCCGAAGATATTCACCTTCGCGGCCTCCCGCGGATTGTACTCCATCATCGGCACATGCTTGTAGGCGGCGGCGTGAAAGATGATCTCCGGACGGTATTTCGCGAAAACCTCCCGGACGCGCAGCTCGTCGCGGACATCGCCCGTCACATACTCTATCTCTCCGGAAAGATGAGGAAACAGGCGCGTCAGCCGCAGCCCCAGGTTGTGCAGCTCCGTCTCGTCGATATCGAAAAGGACGAGCCGCCGCGGGCCGAACGCGCACACCTGCGTGACGATCTCCATCCCGATCGACCCCCCCGCCCCCGTGATCAGCACCGCTTTCCCCTCAAGGAATTTCCGGATGCCCCGGTAATCGACGGAGATGATCTGGCGGCCGATGAGATCCTCGATGCTGATGTCCTCCAGCCCCTTCAGGTTGATATCCGGCCTGTCGAAATCGTAGATCCTCGGCACCACCTTGACGGTGCCGACCTTGAGCTTCCGCGCCGAATCGTACAGTTCACGCAGGGTTCTGTGATTCAGCGACGGGATCGCGATGATAACGGCCTCCACCCGCTCCCGCGCGATGGCCTCCCCCATCCTCCCCAAATTGCCCAATACCCGAACACCGTGCATGGATGTCCCGGCCTTTGTCCGGTCGTCATCCAGAAACCCGATGGGGTAGAAATCCGCAAACCCGTTGCGCGCCATGTCCCGCACGAGCATCTCCCCCGTATTGCCCGCGCCGACGATCAGCGTCCGCTTCCCCTTCCGCCCCGCCCCCTTCTCCCGGATCACCTCCAGATAGAGCTTCTTGGAAATCCGCAGGCCGGAGATGAATGCCAGGGTGAAAAACCCGTCCACAAGGAAGACCCGCTTGCCGATTCCCGTAATGGGCAGGTGAAAGAACGAATTGGGCAGGCTCAGGATCAGCAGCGTCATCTCGGCGACGACGACGGCCAGCACAATGTTCAGCAGATCGGCCACGCCCACGTACCGCCAGGTTATTTTATAAATGCGGAAAATCACCAGGAAGCCGATCTTGATGACAACAAAATAAAGCAGAACCTCCCGAAGAAGATCCGTATATGGAACCTGAAAATTAAAATCGAAGTGAACGAGGAAGGAAAGGTAAAGCGAGAGGGTGACGATGAGGAGGTCCCAAAAGCAGAAAAAGAGAAACCGCGAAAGGCCCGACGTGTGGGTCAAATCGTAGAATATGCGAAACCAGAGGGGGCGGGGCGATTTTCCGGGATTAGAATGACTATTCAATACAAGAACCTCTTTTATGGGTGATCGTGAGGGAGTGTCCTTTTTCCGTGAGGCTATATTTTCGTCTTGGACTTTTCGGCTTATCCGGTTTTTTTTGCAAGACTTTTTTCCCATTCTTACTGGCTGTATTCTCACCAAGCCGCAAGCTCATGTCAAGGGGGAAATTACCACCCCCGGCAAAAACGCTAAATTTCAAGACCTGACCCCCAATTCATTTAGCATTTTTTCAATGGCGGAGAAGGGATAAATCATGGTGCTGCCGCGCTGCTGCTGCTCCACGCCCCCGTACACCAGAGCGCTGCTGCTCGCCCTGTTTTCCAAGGGCGGGATAACCTTGGAAAAGTTGCTCAATCCCTTGAAATAATCCGCGGCAATTGTCGCGCCGGCCTTGATTTCTATGGGGAAAACATCCGGTCCGCTCTCCAGGACAAGATCCACCTCGTTTCCTTTCCCATCCCGATAAAAGGTCATGTTGCTGCGCTTCCCCCGGTTGAGGCGATATTTCAGGGCTTCGATGACCACCAGGTTTTCAAACAGATTCCCCCGCAGGGGATGCCGGCTGACATGACTTTCATTCTCCATGCCCAGCAGGTAGGATGCCAATCCCACGTCGTAAAAGTAAAGCTTCGGCGATTTGATCAGGCGCTTGGAGATATTCCGGTACCAGGGAGGGAGGAGGAACACCACATAACTCGCCTCCAGCAGGCTGATCCAGGCCCGGGCGGTGGTGTGCGAAACGCCGGCATCGTTGCCGAGACTTTGCAGATTGAGAATCTGGCCGATACGCCCGGCGCAAAGCTTCACAAATTTTTCAAAGAGCCCAAGATCCTTGATCGCCGCCATTTGCCGCATGTCCCGCTCTACGTAGGTCGCAAAATAGTCGCCCAGGGCCTGGGTCGGGTCAAGCTTTTGGTCATGGATGCGCGGATAAAAACCGTACAGCAGCAGCCAATCCAGGGCAGCGGTTGGTTCATGCGGCGCAAGTTCCGCGATGCTCAGCGGCAGCAACCGCAGCAGCGCGGTTCTTCCCGCCAGGGATTGCGTCACGGTGTTCAACATCTCAAACTGTTGGCTTCCCGTGAGGATAAATGGGCGTGAGCGGACACTTTCGTCCACGAGAACCTGGATGTAAGAAAGGAGATGGGGCGCCCGTTGGATCTCATCTAGAATGGCGCCCGCTGGATAGGTTGCCAAAAATCCCCGCGGATCGGAAACGGCATATTCCCGCGTATCCGGCCTTTCCAGATTGACATAGGCCATACCCGGAAACACTTTCCTACAGAGCGTCGTCTTGCCGCTCTGGCGGGGCCCCGTGATGGTGACTACCGGATATTTGCCGGCCGCATCTTTTAATACGGGCTCAATCGTTCTTTCAATCATGACTGAAGGTTAACTCAAGCATGGACATATTGCAAGTACATTTTGCATATTGATCCATAGGGGCGGGGATTTTTTGTTTTAGCGTTGTTTGTCAAGGGAAAATTCCCGCAAAACGCTAAATATCAAGACCTGACCCCCAAACTTCTAAAAACGGAGACCTGATCCCCAAAACTTTCTAATTAAACGCGAGGAATGCTGCGACCGTTGTAATCCGGATGCCTGCCGTTTGCGACGCGTCATCCATGAAGGGACCGAAGTGCCGCATGTCGCCGGTCAGCAGGTGTGTCGCTCCGCAGCGGAGGGCGGTCAGGAAGATCGGGCGGTCTTTGGCGGGAAGGGCAATGGGGCAATCCCCGCCGGAAACGGAAGGTAAAACGGTCATGTCGCGAAGGAGTATTTCCAGACGCGGCACGGCGGAAGGATATTTGGCGGTCAGATTGCGGCTCGCCTCCTCGACGGCCAGGGTGGAGGTGATCACACGCCAATGCCCCTTCGACCCGAGTTCCAGCACAAGCGCCGCCTTTCCGGACGAATTGTGGGCAGCCGTGAAAAGGATATTGGCATCCAGAAAGAGGCACTTCACGTTTTGCCTTCGAACTTCTTCAGAATGTTCAGACGCTCCGCTTCCTCCAGATGGTCCTCGGCGTTCCAACGGGCAACATCGGCGTCACTATAGGTCTCGATTTCCAGGACTGCAGCCGGCCGCAGGGCGACTTCATCCTCCCGCTCTTCGAGGATAACAACACCACCCGCTACGATTCCCATACGTTTTCGAATATCAGTCGGCAAGGTAATTTGCCCTCGGCTGGATACGGTAAGACTTGCGCGCATAATAACCTCCTTGATGAAATTCCGTATAGCAGAATTACACCATTACTGCAAGCAATTGTTGAATACATAGGGCTCTGTCCCTATTTTTCGAGGATGGTGCGGGCGACGACGAGGGCGGGGTTGTCGGGGGAGGCGGGCTGGATGCCCCACTTCACAAGCGCAAAATGCTGGCGGATTGCGCCGCCCGCATTGGTTTCCGCGGTGATCTCGATTCCGGTGATGCTGCGCGGAAGGACACAGGCTCCGGTGTTGTAGTAGATTGCCTCGGGGGCTTCCTTCCTGGCGATTCCCGGCGGGCCGCTGCCTCCGGGCGGGGTCGGCGTTGTGAAATTTTGCCAGCAAATCGTAAACCGACGTGTGGGTGATGTAAATCTGCGCGAAGTCGCTGTTTTCCCAAAGCTCCTCGGCGTCGCCCAGCTCGATCAGCGTGAAGCCCAGGCGGAGGTAGTGCTCCAGCGCAAATTTGTAAACCATCGAATTGCGTGCAAATTCGTCCCCGGCGGAGCCGTCCCCCCGATGGCAGTCGGAAAAGACAATGTAGCGGCTGTCGGCCTTCAACTCATGCGTGATGACCTTCATTGCTGTCTCACCCCCGCAAAAACGCTAAAAAACAAGACCTGACCCCCAAAAATTACTTGACGCGAAGGAGGATCTTCTTGATGCTTCTCCCTTTTTGGTTTACCTCAACCGCGTTAATCTCAACCCCCAACCCGAGAGAACGGCAATAAGAGACAAGCGTCGATATTTTCATGTCTTTTCTTGCTTCGATCTTCGAAACACTCGATTGTCGGTAGCCCGGAATTTCGGATTGGGAATGCCCCACGTGTCTTCGCAGCTCCGCCAGACCTAGATTCAGCATGATTTTATTTGCATCTCGCTCAGCGCGGCGGATGCTATCTTTCGACATGCTCTTTTCAGCCTCCTCGAAAAAATCGGCATACTTTTCTGCTTTCATTTCCTCTCTCCCAAATCCTGGAGATAATGATCATACAATGCGTCTGCGATGGGAAGCATACGCGCATAGAACCGTTTATCCCCCGTTTTATTCCCGCCGATCAACAAAACGGCCTGCCGGAATGGGTCAAACGCGAAAAAGATTCTGAAAGGCCTGCCCTCGCTTTGCACCCTCAACTCCTTCATGTTCTCATGCCGGCTTCCCTTTACCGAATCAACATAGGGACGGCCGAGGTTCGGCCCGATGCTTTTCAACACTTCCATCAGGGCATAAATGGATTCGCGGACATCTTCATCGACATTGTCAGAACCTGCAAACCATTCACCAAACTGTTTCGTCTGAAGAATTTTCCACATGATTATTCACTATAGGGAATATCTTGTCAAGGAATATGAATTGAATATGAATTGTTAGGGGCGCTATCGCCTATCCCCTGTTCACCCCCGCAAAAACGCTAAAAACGGAGACCTGACCCCCAAACTTGCTGTCCCTAATTAAAAAGCCGCTTCCAGATGGGAATTATGTTGATATTATTCTCTATGGCGGTTTCGTCGTCCCAGGTTACGATCGTGCCGGCCGGGATTGACAGCTCCGCCATGGCGCTTTTCAATCCCTGAAGTTCCCGGGCAAAGGTCTTTTTATCTGCCATTTCCCAGCAGACCTGCATCAGTTCCGTCTCGCCGGTGATTCTGTGTCGCGCCAGAAAATCAGTTTCCCGCCCGTCCTTCGCAATGAAATATTCCACATCATACCCCCCGCGGCGCAGGTGCATGAACACCATCGTTTCCAGCAGTTGCGCGTAATTGTTCGAGTTACGAAAGGTCATCGCATTCAGAAGGCCGGTGTCGATGGCGTAGATTTTAGCCGGATTGATCTGCCTTGCCTTCTCCGAACGGCTGTGAATGGGAACCTTGTAAAATAAAAAGGCATCCGCCAGATGGTCGAGATATTCATACAGGCTGTTCTTCGTGCATTTGACCCCCATGCTTTTCATGGCATTGAAGAACTTGTTGACGCTGAATTGCCCTCCGGACGAGTGGATGATATGGCGGACGAGATGCTTCAGTACGAGGATGTTGCCAATTTTGTGGCGCTCGACAATGTCTTTCAACAACACGGAATCTATATAACCCTGCAACACTTCGATGCGGAGGCTCGGCTCCAGTTTCTGAACTTCCGGGAAACCGCCGATCTCAAGATAATCTCTTGCCGCCTTGCGCAATAAAGATGCCGTATTGGCGCCGAATGTTTTCGGCATCTCGGCAAAAATACCGTGATATTTCAGAAACTCCTTGAAACTGAACGGGAATATTTCCGTCGTCAGCGAGCGCCCCCGCAAACTGGTCGCGATTTCTGAGCCAAGCAGCTTCGACGAGGAACCGGTGATGAAAAGCTGAATGTTTTCAGTGTCCAGCAGGCGCCTGATGAACATTTCCCACTGGTCGATCCGATGAATCTCATCGAAGAAAAAATAACAACGGGCGCTGCGATGCGCGGGGTATTTCCCGAAATAAACATCCAGGATGTCCTGGAAATGTTGAAGATTAAATTCCAGCAGCCGATCATCCTCAAAGTTCAGGTAGAGGATCTTCTCTTTTTCGATCCCCGAGGTCAGCAGCTCTTTTATCTTCTGATAGCAAAACCAGGTCTTTCCCGCCCGCCTCATCCCGATGACGACATCCGCCTTGCCCACCGCTTCGGGAAATTCCCTGTCCCGGGCTGTCAGCTCCGGCAGCTTCCGTTCATGGAAATCATCAATAAGCTGGGAGATAATCTGTTTCATGATGCAAATCTATCTCTTTTAAAGAGATAATGCAAGCCTTTTCTGTCTTGATTTAAGAGATAGATAAATAGGGCGGGGTCCATCCCCGCGCCCTGGGCTGCATAGCCCCACTTGATGAAGGTGAAGGCAGGCTGCCCGTCTGGTCCCGGGGCGATCTCGATGCCCGTGATGCAGCGGGGATGGACGCATGAGCCGGTGTTGCAACAGGCGCGGTCGGAATGGAGCTTCCGCCGAATAAAAGGGGTGAGTTCATGAGGACATCATAGCGAGAAATATGGAATCTATCAACGTAAATTACGGAATGTAAACCGGAGTATTATGGAATATGGCCAGTCAGGCGCTTTGGGTTTGGGGGGTTTCTTGCCTGTCCGGATCAGCTCCTTGTCAAGACTGATGGTGATATTTTGCTTCAAGGCAAACCTCCTTTTTACACGTTATTTACGTGTAGTGGCTGGAAGGGAAAAATCAACCGGAAATCTGAGAGGAAAGGCATGCTCCCCGAATAATTAATAGAACCGTCCCCTTTTATTCTCGAAAAGACCAGATTCCCGTTTTCACGGGAATGACAATTAACAACATTTCGGGAGAAATTCAAGCTTTCAGAGCCCTAATTAATTCAGAGCCAAGTGAATTTTCAGGGCTTCGTCGATCGCGTTCAAACCCTTCTGATCCAAAGCGCCAATCCTTTTTATGATCCTTTTCTTGTCGAGGGTGCGAATCTGATCCGCTTTGATTTTGGAGTCCTTGGGTAAATTGGCAATGCCTTGGGCAATAAAAACCTCAAAGGGATAGACCGATTGAGGGTTTTTTGAGGTCAGGGGAAGAATCGTCACCGTCCCGGAAAATTCATTGTTCTTATCGTTGGAAACCACCGCGACCGGGCGAGTTTTGGCGATCTCCCGCCCCATCACGGGGTCAAGGGCGGCCAGATAAATCTCCCCTCGTTTAATAATCATCCCATCCCTCCAGATCGACAGCTTCGAATTCTTCGGTCATGGCTGCATTCCCGGCTGCCGCGGCGCGATACCCTTTTTCAAGCTGCTTTTCCAATTCGGCTGCTTTCAATTTCTGAATATACTCCCGCAGTGATTCCGCAATGAGGCGGCTGCGACTGCGAGGACCTGCAACGTGATTCAAGGATTCGATCACATCCTTCGGTAAGGTTACATTAATTCGGGCCATTTCTGTCTGCATAAAGCACCTCCTTCCATGGGTCATAATAAAGCACACAGAAGTGTGTAATGTCAAGAACAGAAATAGGGGCTTAAATACGCCCTCGGCAAAACGCTAAAAATCAAGACCTGACCCCCATGGATGAACTCCAGTCAAAACTTCTACGCTTTGCGGGAACATTTCTGCTGCAGGAGTATCAACCGAAAAGGAACAGATCTGACAGCCTTTTTGGTACAACGCATGGACGACACGACGTAAATTGGGGAGTCAGGCCACAGCTTCAATGCCTTTTCGATCGACCAAATTAAGCAGTTTGACTGCCGTAGGGCCGGGTTTCTTCCCGCCAGACTCCCAGCTCGCCACAGATGTTTTGCTGACGTTTAGATAAGTAGCGAAGACCGCCTGACTGACGTGATACCGCAACCGTATCTGTCTGATTTCCTGTGCCTGATACGTCTTCACGGGCGGCAGACAAAGCGCATCAAATTCGCGCATTGTTATCTCATCCATGATACCCGCATTACGCAAATCCTTTGCCGTTTCATAAACGACGGACAAAATGCTGTCATGTCCTTTTTTCATTACAGTTCACCTCGCTTAACTCGCCACATTGCAATGCTGTTTTGATTTCGTCGGGCTTCAATGTGAGATAATATCTTGTCAGGCGCTTCAGGGCCTTCATCTCATTGTCTTCAATGTTGTCCCGGCTGTTCTTGGGAAACAAATAAAGGAAAAACGCTTTCTTGCCTGCCTGAAACCCAAGTAGCGCTCTCCAACTTCCACGCTTTCCCTGGCCCGGCATGGCGATCCGTTTCTTGAACAGGCCCGCTCCAAGGTTAGCATCGCTCAGCCCGGCATTCATCTCGGCCACTGCCTGACAAACTTCAAGATCTGTTAGTCCCTCGCGTCGAGCCAAGCGTGTGAAGGCCTTTGAGCGATAAACATTCACCAGAAAATCTCTCTTGAAATCATTTTCTATATACCCCGGCTATACACATATAGTCAAGACATTCCGAATACCAACCACTGTAGGAGTAACAGAACAATCTGAAACGCATTTTTTGTTTTCTTCACCCAGTCCTCAGCACTCAGCACTTTCTTTATCGCACTTGTGTTTTATACCAATCCACCTCTCGCTTTAATCCGTCTTTCAAGCTGGTTTTGGTTTGAAAACCGTAGGCTTCTTCAAATCCCCAACCACATCTCTGTCAGTGGAAAAGATGGGACCTCCCAAGTTCCTGGGGAACCCCCTTGCACACATGCCCCGCTCTTCGACCCCGGTGGAATCCTGAAGTCTGACCATTGCAACTCCCGGATGCTGCCTTCCGCTATTTAGACGGCGTCGGCTTCCACATTTGTTTATTTCGAGGCTCTATCACGCGGCCTGCCTGCTCCCTGTCTACGCTTCGCAGCCGGGGTTACCCCCGCACCACGCAAGACTCGGTTCCGGCTGCCGGCCAGCTTTACCGGGGGAGGTTGTTTACTCCCTGGGTTCCTTCGCAAGGTTTCAGCTCACTTTCACTTCCCCCTTGCCCAAGCTTCGCTTGGCGCACCTAAATTTAAAGACCTGACCCCCAAAATTGCCCTGCGGTTATAATGGGGATGTTGCGAAAATTGCCCAGAACGAGCAGATCCTTGTCGTCGCTGACGATGTAGTCGGCCTTTGCAGCCACGGCACAGGATAGGAATTTATCATCGGCGCCATCCCGGCATACGCCGATGATTTCATCTTCGATATCAGCCACTTCACAAAACGGAAGGACTTCGTCTTGAAGAAGGGCGTCGATTTCCCGAGGCGTCAATGAAAATTTTGGGTAGGCGAGAACTCGTCTGAACTCATCAAACGTATCATGCGAAAAAACCGGCAAGAATTTGCGGGCCTTCCAGTATGAGACGATATCTCCCATCTCTCCCGAAAAAAGCAGTGCGGAAACCAGAACATTCGTGTCTATCACTGTCCGGATCACGATTCTTTGCTTCTGGCCCACTGCACAGCCTCAGTCACATCGGCAGGCGTTATTCCGAGCTTCTTCATCTTTTCCCGGATTCCAGTTAGAGTAGCGTCCACAGGCTGCATCCTGACGGGCGCCAGGATGATGCGGCCATCCTGGACATCAGCATCGAAATATTCAATGCCGCTGAACTCTTGAATTACCTTCCGTGGCAGCGTGATCTGGTTTTTGGTCGTAAGCTTTGCAAGCATTCCTTACCTCCTTACAGTAAGGATATCGTTCAACCACACATAAGTCAAGAAAAATCCATCGCCGTTTACTGTTCCAATACCCTTTTCTTTTTTCAAGACCCTATAGGGACCTTATTCGAGGAGGGTGCGGGCGATGACGAGGGAGGCATCCCGGGCGGAGGCGGGCTGGACGGCCCACTTCACAAGCGCAAAATGCGGGCGGATTGGGTCGCCCGCATTCTGGTCAGCGGTGATCTCGATACCGGTGATGCTGCGCGGAAGCACGCAGGCGCCGGTGTTGTAGTAGGTCGCCTCGGAGCCGTCCTTCCGGGCGATCCCCGGCGGGCCGGCGCCGCCCTCCAGAAGCCGCCGCTCGGTCAGCGAAAGCCCCGCGAACACCGGCCGGTGGGTGTGCCCGGCGACGATCTTAGTAATTAGGGACTGAGCCCCCAATAAAACTCCCTCCCCCCTGGCGGGGGAGGGCTGGGGGGGGGGGAAAAACTAATTAAACATGCATC
>JAHYJE010000052.1 GCA_019429105.1 Syntrophobacterales bacterium | reverse complement strand
GGCAGGGCCATCACTATCGGTCTCTGGATCAATGTAGTTCTGATGGTCGTAAAGCTGCTGTCCGGCCATTTCGGCCATTCCGAGGCGGTGTTTGCCGACGGGCTGGAAAGCGCGACCGACCTGCTGGCGATGGCAGCCGGGATGGCGGCGCTGAAGATCGGCAGCAAACCCTTTGACGATGACCACCCCTACGGCCACGGCAAGGCGGAGAGCATCGCCGCCTTCTTCATTTCGCTGGTGATTCTGGCGACTGGCGGCGGCATTTTATACGGGGCAATTACTACGATCGTCGAAAAAGATTACGGAAAGCCGGGCTTAATCGCCGTTGCTGCTGCCGTTATCACCATTGCCATCAAGGAAACCCTGTTTCGCTATACCCGGCGCATCGCCAAAAAAACTGACAGCCCGACGCTCGAAGCGATCGCGACGGACCATCGCAAGGATGCCCTCACCTCGATTGCGACCCTCGTTGGCGTCGGCGGGGCATATCTCGGCTTCTTATTGCTCGACCCGATTGCCGCCGGTCTTACCGCGCTATTCATCTTTCATATCGGCTGGCAAACACTCAGAAACGCCTCGAACGATCTGATGGACGGACAGCCCCCGGAAGGAATAATCACGGCTATAACAGATGCCGCCGCCTGCGTTCCCGGCGTTGATTGCGTCAACGAGGTGCGGATCAGACGCTCCGGGCAAAATCTGATCGTCGATCTGAAGCTGGATATGAATCCGCAACTGACGGTTCAAGAATCTCACGGAATCGGGAACCAGGTGAGAAAACTGATTTTCGAGCGATTTCCCCGCGTCGGCGACATCATGATCCATGTCCATCCGAGTATGGAGGAGCACGGAGAAATAAGCAGGCTTTGAGAAAAGAAGAGGAGGCCTCAAACTGAAAACGAAGTTTAATGTTCATAAAAAACGGGCCATTGTCATCTTTCTGCTGCTGTTTTTGGGAGCGGCTTTCTTCGTCTATTACGGCCAGAAAAAAGCGCGGGACGGGGAGCTGTTCTACTCCGGAACCATTGAGGCGACTCAGACCCACCTGTCCTTTCAGACGGGAGGAAGGTTACTCCGGGTAGCGGTGCGCGAGGGGGAGACCGTGGCCAAGGATGACGTTCTGGCCGAACTGGAGCCGGCGGAGTTTATCGCCCGTCTCGAACAGGCAAAGGCCACCCGGGAAAAAGCGCTGAAGGGCCGTGAGCAGGCAGAGGCAATTTTGAGGGTTTATCAGACGACGATCCCCGCCGAAATCGCCCGGGCCGAAGCGGGGGTGCAAGCGCTGCAGGCACAGCTTGACGAAGTCAGGGCCGGCGTCAGAAAACAGGATATCGAGCGGGCAAAGCAGGCCATGCAGAGCGCGGGCCTCTTCCTTGCCGACGCGAAGAAGAACCTTGCCCGCTATGACGCACTGTTTGCGAAGGGAACGATCTCGGAAAAGGAACGGGATGCCGTCCGCCTGCGCTACGAAACAACGCTTTCGGAATACGAACGCAGTAAAGAGACGTACGATCTTGCCCGCGAAGGAAGCCGCGCCGAAACGATCCGCGCCGCCGAGGCGAGGCTGGAAGAGGGCAGAGCCGCCCTGAATCAGGCAAAAAGCAACCTGCCGCGGATAAAGGCCGCGCAAAAGGAGGTTGAGGCGGCGGGAGCAGCCGCCCAAGCCGCCCAGGCCGCCCTCGCCCAGATGCAGATTCAGCTCGAATACGCGAAATTGAAGGCGCCCGGACCGGGCATCGTCACCAGCAGAAGCGTGGAGCCGGGCGAGGTGATCGCCCCCGGCGAGGAGGCGCTGACTCTCGCCGATTTATCGAGGGTGGATCTGAAGATCTTCGTTGACGAAACCGAGATCGGCAAGGTTAAGCCGGGGCAGAAGGCCTCTGTCGTCATCGACACGTTCCCCGGTAAAACCTTTGCGGGAACGGTAACTTTCATCTCCCCGGAGGGTGAATTCACCCCCAAAATCATCCAGACCAAGAAGGAGCGGGTGAAACTCGTTTACCTTGTCAAAATCTCCATCCCCAATCCCCGCCTGGAATTGAAATCAGGAATGCCCGCCGATGCCCGCCTCCGCTAAAATAGGGGAGGGGTCTGAGCCCTATCTATCGTCCCTGTTCTCCGCCAAACATGTCTCGTACCGCTTCGCGGCGACGGCGGCAGTGCAGGACGTATCGCTGGAGTTCGAAAGCGGGGGCATCTTCGGTCTGGTCGGCTCCGACGGCGCGGGAAAATCGACGCTGCTGCGCATGGCGGCAACGATGCTCAATCCGACTGAAGGAAACATCACGATCGACGGCCTCGACACTGTCTCCGACCGGGCGCGCATCAAGAGTCTCATCGGCTACATGCCGCAGCGCTTCGGGCTTTACCAGGATCTGACCGTCGCAGAGAATATCGATTTTTTCCTGGATATCTTCGGGATTTACGGCGCGGAGAGGAAGGCGCGCAAGGCGCTTTACCTCGGTTTTTCGAACCTGCTGCCCTTCACCGACCGGCCGGCGGGAAAGCTCTCCGGCGGCATGAAGCAGAAGCTGGGGCTTGCCTGCGTGCTCGTCCACGAACCGCGGCTTCTTATCCTCGATGAGCCGACCAACGGCGTCGATCCGGTCTCCCGTCAGGAATTCTGGGAAATCCTCGGCAGGATGCGGGCCAAAGGGATGACGATCCTCGTTTCCACGGCCTACCTCGACGAGGGCGAGAGGTGCGACAGGATCGGGCTAATGCATCGGGGGAAGCTTCTGCAAACGGCGGCGCCGGCGGAAATCCGCCATGGTTTCACCAACCTCGAAGAGGCGATCATCGCTAAAATCAGGGAGGTGGAACTAGACCTTGCCCAAAACGCGTTCAACGTGGAGAAAATGCCGCAATGACAGCCTCCGTTGATAACGGCAAAGCGGCAATTATCGTGGAAGGGCTGGAAAAGCGCTTCGGCGAGTTCACCGCCGTCGCCGGGATCTCTTTTTCCGTTTACAAGGGCGAGATATTCGGCTTCCTCGGGGCGAACGGTTCGGGGAAATCGACGACCATCCGCATGCTCTGCGGGCTTATCGCGCCAACCTCGGGAAAGGCAACCGTTGCCGGCTATGACATCGTGACACAGACGGAAGAAATCAAACACTCGATCGGCTACATGTCGCAGAAATTCTCCCTCTACGAGGATCTGACCCCATTTGAGAACATCCGTTTCTATCTGGGCATCTACAGCGTGCCCGAAAAGGAATGGGCGCAGAGGATCTCCTGGGTGCTTGAAATGACGCAGCTCACCGCCGAGCGCAACCGGCTGACCAGAGAACTCCCGCCGGGCTTGCGGCAAAGGCTCGCCCTCGGCTGCTCGCTTATCCACCGCCCCCGGATTCTCTTTCTCGACGAGCCGACCTCCGGTGTTGACCCGCTTTCCCGACGCCATTTTTGGGACTTCATCCGCCAGCTTGCCGCCGAGGGAATAACCATCTTCGTCACGACGCACTACATGGATGAGGCCGGCAACTGCGGCCGCATTGTCCTGATCAACGAGGGACGTATCGTCGCCTCGGGCAGTCCGGCCGAGATCGTCCGCGGCGCCTGCCCGGAAAAACCGGATGCAGACTTGAACGACGCGTTTATCAAGTTGATAAAACAGGAATAAATTAAAGGGTTTTAGACCCATTTCTGATTAAAATATGAAGACAAAAAACATCACAGCGATCGCCCGCAAGGAGTTTTACCATCTGCTCCGGGATTTCCGCAGCCTCTATCTGGCCTTCGCGATCCCTCTGCTCTTGATCCTGCTGTTCGGTTACGCGCTCAGCCTCGACGTGAACAATATCGAAACGATCGTTGTCGATCGCGAAAAAACCGATCTGAGCCGGGATTTTATCAGAGGCCTCGAAGCCAGCCCCTATTTTCAGATTATTGAACGGGCCGACAGCATGCAAGCGGTGACCGACGCCCTCGACCACGGCCGGGCGCGTTTGGCCATCGTCATCCCCGTCGGCTGGACTGCCAACCTCCGGGCGGACCGGAAGACCTCCATGCAGGTAATTATCGACGGCAGCGACCCCAATTTCGCAGGCATTTCCAACTCCTACATCAGCGGCTTTATCGCCCGCTACAACGGCAACCTGCTGGCCGCTTTTCTCGACCGGCGCGGGATGCAAAAGATCAAACCCCCCGTCAATCCGCAGATCCGCGTCTGGTTCAACGAGGAGATGGAAAGCCGCAACTTCATCATCCCCGGCATCATTGCGATCATTGTCATTATCGTCGCGGCCCTCTTAACCTCGCTGGTTATTGCCCGGGAATATGAAAACGGGACAATGGAAACGATCCGCTCCCTGCCGATCGGGGCGGGGGAATTTCTCCTCGGCAAGGCCGCCCCCTACTTTCTTATCGCCTTGACGGACGTTCTTGTCGCGGTGCTGATGGGGCAGATGCTCTTCGGGATCGTCATGAAGGCGAGCTTCTGGCTGATGATTCTCGCCTCTTCGCTCTACATCGCCGTCGCGCTCACTCTGGGGCTCTTGATCTCGTCGGTGACAAAATCGCAGATGACGGCGAATCAGACGGCGATCCTGATTACCTACCTGCCGTCCATCCTCCTTTCCAATTTCGTTTTTCCGGTAACCAACATGCCGGTGATTCTGCAGGCAGTAACAAAGATCGTCCCGGCTACCTATTACATCGACATTCTCTCCGGCATCTATCTGAAAAACCTTGGCTTTGCCCACCTCTGGCCCGACCTGCTGGTTCTGCTGGCGATGTCGTCCCTGCTGGCGCTGCTCAATTATCTCGTTTTAAGGAAAGAGGGGTTCTGACGATGGGCTGGCTTCGCATCCGGGAAATGGTCCGCAAGGAATTCATTCAGCTTTTCCGCGACAGGACGGTCCGCTCGATCATCGTCATGACGCCGCTTATCCAGCTTCTGGTTTTCGGCTATGTGGTTAATTACGATATAAAAAATATCCGCGTCTCCCTGATTGACGAGGCTAAGACCAGGGAGAGCCGGCTTTTGCTCGACTCCCTGACGGCCGGCGGCGTCTTCAAAATTACCAGCATCCCCGCCTCTGTAACAGATATGGAAAAGCTGTTTCTGGATGGCAAAGCCGACCTCGGAATCCGGATCCCTCCCGACTTCAGCAGCCTGATCCGCCGGGGAAAAACCGCCAATATCCAGGTACTGGCGGATGGCGGGATGAGCAACATGGCCGCTGTCCGGCTCGCTTATCTGTCAACGGTTGTCGACCGCTTCAACGCCTCGCTGATCCACGAGCTCTACAACCGCGATCTTTCCTACGGACGGATAGACGCCCGCATCCGCACCTGGTACAACCCCAACACGGACAGCCAGAAATTCTTCGTCCCCGGCATCCTCGCCTTCATCATCATGCTGATCTCGATGCTGCTCACCTCGATCGCCATTATCCGGGAAAAGGAGGTCGGCACGATGGAGCAACTGATCGTCACCCCGATCAAGCCGCTCGAACTGATCATCGGCAAAACTATCCCCTATATCGTCATCGCGCTGGGGCAGGCGGTGGTGATAACGCCGCTCGCCATCTTCTGGTTTGACATCCCCCTTGCCGGCAGCGTTGTGAACCTCTTCCTGGCCGCCTGTCTCTTTCTATTGAGCACGCTGGGCATCGGACTTTTCATCTCGACGGTCTCGAAAACGCAGCAGCAGGCGATGATGACGACCTTTTTCTTTCTGCTGCCGTTTTTCATGCTCTCCGGGTTCGTCTTTCCGATCTCGAACATGCCGGTTATTGTCCAGTGGCTGACATACTTAAACCCCCTGCGCTATTTTCTGGTGATCATCCGCGGCGTCTTCCTGAAGGGAGTGGGAATAGACGTTCTGTGGGAGCAGTACGCCGCGCTCGCCGGGCTCGGCATAGTCGTTTTTGCCGGAGCGATCAGGCGCTTCCACAAACGTCTCGAATAAAATTATCAAAAGGAGATGCAATAAGATGAACCTTCAAGCCCCCAAAACAATAACATCCATCCAGCTTTTCACCGGCAAGGGAGGGGTCGGAAAAACAACCCTTTCGACCGCCTGCGCCCTCGGTTACGCGCAAACGAGACGCACGCTGCTGCTTTCCACCGACCCGGCTGGATCTTTGGGAGAGATATTCGGCCGTGATTTCCAGGAGCAGGCTGTAACGGTGGCGCCAAATCTGGACGTCGTCGAGCTTTCCCGCCAGGCTGTGCTTAAACTCTGGCACGAAAAATTCGCCGACGACATCTTTACCGTCCTTTCCGCGTTTTTGCCGGTGGAGAGGGACATCCTCGACTATATCGAAGGTGCGCCCGGCATTGACGAGGAATTCATGCTCTCCTATCTGCTGGACGTTCAGCAGTCCGGAAAATATGACATCATTATCTGGGATGCGGCCCCGACTTCGACCACGCTGAAGCTGCTGGAGCTGCAAAAGCTGTTCTATGCGCACCTGACCGACGCGCAGAAGATTTACCTGAAGTTCAAGGGCCTGTTCAAAGACGCCAACCCGCTGGAACTTATCGGCCAATGGCGGCAATTGACGCAGGATGTAATCACGATGCTCAAAAACGAGACATCCGCCTGGATCGTTGCGAACCCGGAGCGCCTGCCGGTAGAACAGGCGCTGTTGATCGCCGCGGCGCTGGCGGATTTCGGCATCAATGTTAATGGCTACATCATGAACAAGCTTCTTGCTGAAGAGGTCTGCGAAGGTTCCGATTTTCTGGAAAAGAAGTTCCGCGCCCAGCAGCGCTGGCGGGAAAATCTGGCCTCGCGCGCCCGCTTGCCGATTATCCAGGTTAGAGAATTGACAGGTGATTTGACCAATCCGGAAGAACTGCTTTTACTTTCGAAAAAACTGGACATCTCATCTTTCCCATGAAACTCCTTTGACGGCACTCCGTCACAAGGGGGAATGAAAATTGAAGGGAGAACCCATTCCCTCCCTACCCTCTCCTTGAAGGGGAGGGAAACTGGATGTAATGGTTTAAATAAGTTGAGATTGCATTTCCGGGTGAAAATGAGCAAAATGGCTCAAATAGAGAGACTTTAATTATCAAGATCGGGGGTTTAGAGGCTATGATAAATACAATCGCAAAAAGGGCACAGGACATCCCTCCGTTCATCGTCATGGATGTACTCGAGGAAGCGCAGCGGATGGAGAGAAGCGGGACGGATATAATTCATCTCGAAGTCGGCGAACCGGATTTCGACACGCCGGACTGCATAAAAGAGGCGGGCCTGCGCGCGATGCGCGACGGGCAGACCCACTACACCCACAGCCTGGGACTCCTCGAACTCCGGGAGGCAATCTGCGAACATTATCTGGCAAGATACGGGGTTGCCATTTCACCCGACCAGGTGCTGGTCGCCTCCGGCACCTCGCCGGCAATGATGGTGCTTTTTTCGACCCTGCTCGAGCAGGGAAACGAGGTCATCATCTCTGACCCGCATTATCCCTGCTATCCGAACATGATCAGTTTCTTTGGCGGCTCGCCTGTCAACGTGCCGGTTTACGAAGAGGACGGCTTTCAACTGTCAGCCGACGCGATCCGGGGAAAAATGACAGACAAAACCCGCCTGATAATGATTAACTCCCCTTCCAACCCGACGGGCAACATCCTCGGCGAAAAACGGATGACCGAGATCGCCGCCCTCGGCATTCCGGTCATCTCCGATGAGATCTATCACGGTCTCGTTTATGAGGGCAAAGAGCGCAGCATCCTGGAATTTACCGATAATGCGTTCGTTTTGAACGGTTTCTCGAAGGCCTACGCGATGACCGGCTGGCGGCTCGGCTATCTGATTGTCCCCCCGGCTTATGTGCGGCCAATGCAGAAAATCATCCAGAATCTCTTCATCTCCGCCAACGCCTTCGTCCAGTGGGCCGGGGTTGCCGCCTTGCGCGAGGCGGGGCCGGAGGTAACCCGGATGAGGGAAATATATGATCAGCGCCGCAAATATATAACCGGCAGACTCTCCGAGATGGGGCTCGGCATCCGCGTGGCGCCGACCGGCGCCTTCTATATTCTCGGAAACATCAAGAAATATTCCAATGACTCGTACAAGATGGCCTTCGATATCCTGAAGCGGGCCCACGTCGGCGTCGCCCCCGGGATCGATTTCGGTCAAAACTGCGAGGGTTATTTGCGCTTTTCCTACGCCAACTCCGTAGAGAACATCCGCGCCGGGATGCACCGGCTCCAGAAATATCTGGGGGAGCAGTCCTGAAAATATGCACGCAAAAAATCAGATAAACCTGAAAACCGTTAAGGAAATTAGGGCTGAGGAAAAGCTTCTTCAGGAACGGGTGGATGAGCGCGGGGTAAAATGGCGAATGGTCTATCTGGGGGGCGGGGATGGAGGCGCGAAAGAAGCAGTGCGACTACCGGAACAAGCGGCTTACATTTAAAGAATCCCCTCCTCCGGCAAGGAATACAATTCCCCTCCTCCGGAGGGGTGTCAGTCGAAGACTGACGGGGTGGTCTGACGGGGTGGTCTGACGGGGTGGTCTGACGGGGTGGTATTATGAGAGCAACACAAAAATATAAGTCCCTACCCTATAATCCCGCACTTCGCGGGCGCGCAAAAGAATTGCGCAAGGCGGGAATATTACATGAAGCACTTTTTTGGAGCCAAATTAAATCCGGCAAACTTAACGGGCTGGATTTTGATAGGCAGAAGATCATTGGCAACTATATTGTAGATTTTTATTGTGCCGAAAAAAATGCCATTATTGAGATTGATGGTTCGTCACACGATGGCAAAGAAGAATACGATAAACAAAGAGATGATTTTTTGATATCCTTGGGCCTAACCGTGATTCATATTGGCGTTGCGGATGTGTTGAATAATATGGAGGGAGTTCTGGCACTTTTAAAGAACCACCCCGCCCTGACGGGCACCCCTCCATAGGAGGGGAATAAAACAACCCCGGACGGGCACCCCTCCATAGGAGGGGAATAAAACAACCCCGGACGGGCACCCCTCCATAGGAGGGGAATAAAACAACCCCGGACGGGCACCCCTCCATAGGAGGGGAATGAAATATGACAAAGTGTATTACCATCGCGTAAAATTTGCAAAGCGCTGCGGTGGCTGAATATGTGCCCGCGTGTTGTGCCGCGACGTCGTACCGGAGCGACAAAACCTGGAGCTCGGCTTCGTAAAGCCGGGGCATAAAGCTTTGATGACGGCATTCGTCCCTGCCGAGGATACTCGATGAATTATGGTTGCTCATCGCCTTTGTTTCTGATAGATTACCCAACTATTATCGGGATATTTATTCGAACGGGCTGAATTTATGCTGATCGCCATCAACAACCAGAACCCCCAGTTGCGGCTTGTGCGCCGGGCGGTGGAAACGATTCGCGCGGGCGGGATCATCATCTATCCCACCGACACGGTCTATGGAATGGGGTGCGATCTGTTCAACAAGAAGGGCATTGACCGGATTTATGAAATCCAGCGGCGCGACCGGAAAAAGCCGCTCAGCTTTGTCTGCGCCGATCTCAAGGACATCAGCCATTATGCAAGGGTTACCGACGAGGCTTATAAAATCATGCGCCGCCTGCTTCCGGGGCCCTACACATTCGTCCTCGAAGCCTCCCGGATAGTGCCCAAAACCATCCTGCCCAAAAGGCAGACAACGGGCATCCGGGTCCCCGACAACCCCATCTGCCAGGCCCTTGTCGCCGAGCTGGGTTCGCCCATAATCAGCGCCAGCGTCAAGGATGAAGACGGGGAGCTGCTGAGCGACCCGCGCATCATCGAAGAACTCTTCGGCAAAAGGGTAGATATGATCATCGACGGCGGCATTATCGTCGCCAAACCTTCGAGTGTCATCAGCATTCTGGAGGAAGGACCGGAGGTGCTCCGAGAAGGAAAAGGCGACGTATCGGCCTTTCTACAATAAACAGGCGATTTGAGGACGCCGCACGAAGCTGCGACCCGGGTACAGACCGCCACAAAAAATAACCTCTTAAGGAAAAGGACATGTATGAGTAAAAAAATGCTGATCAACGCCGTCCACACCGAGCAGAAGCGCATGGCGATCGTGGAAGACGGCAAACTGGTCGAATTCAACATCCAGATGGCCGTCCGGGACCCGATAACGGGGAATCTTTACAAAGGGATCGTGATGAAGGTGGAACGGGGGCTGCAGGCGGCTTTCGTAAATTACGGCGGCAAGAAGGACGGATTCCTGCCGCTGCGGGACGTAAGCTCGAACAACTATGCGGAAACTAACGGCTCTCATGAAGGCCCGCGCCAGACGCTCAAGCCGGGGCAGGAAATATTGGTGCAGGTGCTCCGGGAGGTCAGCGAACGCAAGGGCGCCCTTCTTACATCATATATATCGCTGCCGGGACGATATCTGGTAATGCTTCCCAATAAGGAAAGCAGCGGCATCTCCCGGAAGATCGAAGACGAGGATGATCGCAAGCGGCTCAAGGAGCTGATTGAACAGATCAAAACCGAAGAGGGAATGGGATTCATAGTCAGAACCGCCGGGATGAACCGCACCAAGCAGGAGCTTTCCCGCGATTACCAGCACCTCTTCCGGTTGTGGACGGAAATCCAAAAAAAGGCCGCCGAACTCGCCGCCCCGGCCTTGATATATCAGGAAAGCGCCTTCGGGGTTCGTTCGCTCAGGGACTATTTCACAACCGACATAGATGAAATTCTTGTTGACGACGCAGAAACGTTCCGCCAGATGAAAACCTACTGCAAGGCGGTTGCGCCCCGTAATCTGAAGATAATAAAATTAGACAAGGAAAAAACGCCTCTTTTCGACAAACACCAGTTGGAAGAGCAGATTCGCGTCATCTACCAGGAACGGGCCGATCTAAAATCAGGCGGCTATCTGATCATCAACCCCACCGAGGCGATGATCACCATCGACGTCAACTCCGGGCGGGGCTCCCATAAACGCAACGTCGAGGAAACCGCCTACCAGACCAATCTGGAAGCGGCGGAGGAGATTGCCCGTCAGCTCCGCCTGCGCGACCTGGGCGGGCTGATCGCCATCGACTTCATCGACATGATGGACCAGAAGCACAACGCCGAGGTGGAAAAGGCCTTCAAAAAGGCCTTGACGATGGATCGGTCGCGCATCCAGCTTGCCCACATCTCCAAGTTCGGGATACTTGAACTCTCCAGGCAGAAGAAGCAATCCACCATCCAGGAGATAAGCTACACGGCCTGTCCTTACTGCCATGGCCGGGGGATGCGTCCTTCCCTTGAATATATCGCGCTCAACGCCTATCGCAAGGTGGAGACGCAGGCCGTAAAGGGACTGGCCGCCGAGATAAAGGCAAGCGTACACAATGAGATAGCCGATTATTTGCAGAACCAGAAAAGGGCAGAAATCAGCCGCCTGGAGGCAGATTACGACCTGTCAATCCATATCTACGGCAGCCACGATGCGACCTGGGAAGAGTGTAAAATTGAGGCGACGAAGCGGGACTTGCCGCTCCCTTCCGAAACAGCTCAATCAAGAAATGCCGACGCCGCGGAGAAAGAAAGCAAAGAGGCGGAAGAGCTGGCGGAGGCAGAGGGGCTTGAAGAAGAAACGGAACCGGAGATTTTCCGCAACGATAGCCATGAAGAGGAAAAACAAAAAGAGGCAAAGCTTCCAGCCAAGCCGGACATGAAAAAGCGCCGACCCAGCCGATCAGGGAAAAAGGCCCCTCAGGCGCCGCCTGAACGACAGGAGACGACGACTACCGAAAAACCTGCGGCTGTTGCCGCCATTGCTGTTGCTGAAAGCAGCGAACCGAAAATCGAACCGGCACTCGAACCGGCAGTCGAACCGGCGAAGAAAAAATCCCGCCGCCGTCCTCGCCGCCGCCGCAAGACGCCGGCAGACTTATCATCCACCACAGCGCCAATGACAATCACGGCCGCCGCCCCCCCCGAAGAAAAAAGGCAGGAAACGGAGGCAGTTAAACCTCCTCCCCCGGCGCCCACCAAAAGCGTAATATCCACCCAGTCCGCAGCGAGAGGCGCGTTTGCAAAAAACAGACAGACTGAAAAAAAAGAGAAGTCCCTCCTCGATGATCCTCTCAATAAACTGAAAAAGGTCTTTGAGGAATTCGACGATAACGACTAAAAAGGGGAAAAGATGTTAAAAGGAAAGAAAATCGCCGTAATCGGCGGCGGGGTAATGGGCGGGGCTCTGGTGCAGGGAATAATTTCCCTGAGCGCCGTAAATCCTCACTCTTTGACCGTTGCAGATACCGATGAGGTGCGGCTGCAAGAGCTTGCCGACAGACTGAAGGTATCGGTTACAACCGACAATCGCGAAGCGCTGCGCGGCGCCGACGTGCTCTTGCTGGCCGTCAAGCCCCAGAAAATGGAGGAGGTTCTCGCCGGGCTTGACGCCTCACTGGCGCCCGGGATGACCTGCATCACGATCGCGGCGGGGATTGCGACCTCCTTTATCGAGGAGCGCTTGGGAAAAGGGGTGCGGGTCATTCGCGTTATGCCGAACATGCCCGCCCTGATCGGCGAAGGGGCGGCGGCTCTCTGCCGAGGTTCTTTCGCCACAGCTTACGATATGCAGTTGGCACGGGGAATTTTTGAGGCCGTCGGCATAACCGTAGAGGTCAAGGAAGAACTGATGGATGCAGTCACGGCGCTCAGCGGCAGCGGTCCTGGCTACGCCTTTTTCATTATCGAGGCCTTCGCCGAAGCGGGAGTCCGAATGGGATTTGACCGGGATGTTTCACTGAAGCTGATCGCCCAAAGCCTGATCGGCTCGGCAAAGCTCTGCCTGAAGGGGGAGAAGACCCCCGCCGAGTTCAGAAAGATGGTCGCCACCCCCGGCGGCACCACGCTTGCCGGCCTGAAGGTGATGGAGGACGGAAAACTCAGGGAGATGATCTCCGCGGTCGTTGAAGAGGCGACCAAAAGATCAGCCGAGTTGGGGGGCAGGAAATACACGCCGCCCCCAACTGCCCCCGGCTCATCTTCTGAAACCTGATTGACTTGATTTCATAAAGGACTGCTTATGCTGAACGAGGCAAATGTGGAAGGACGAAAAATCACCTTCTGGGGCAACGATGGGGGTTTCTACCCGCAGCGGCGAACCCTTGTTTTCATCCACGGCTCAGGCGGCACTCACGAGGATTGGAATGAGCAGCTTGCCGCCTTGCCGAATGACTTCAATATCGCCGCGTTGGATCTTCCTGGTCACGGAAAATCGGAGGGGCCGGGGGAGCAGGATGTATTTGCCTACGTCGCGTTCGTCGAGAAATTCTTAGAAAATGTCGGCATCGTCCAGCCGGTTCTGATCGGCCATTCGCTGGGCGCGGCAATCTGCCTGAGCTTTGCGGCCAAATACGGCGACCAAGCCGCCGCCATTGTCCCGGTCGGCGGAGGCGTCCGCATGCCGGTCAATCCGCTTATTCTTGACGGCTTGAAGAATAACCCCGCCGAAACTATCGCCGCCATCGCCAAATTCTCTATCACCAAGGCCAACCGAGCAAGATTCGCTGCGCAACTCGTGGACGCTATTTCCCGAACGAAGAGCGAAACGATCCATGGCGATTTCACCGCCTGCAACAGACTTGAGCTAACCTCTGCCATTGAAGGGATAAGGGTTCCGACGCTGGTTGTCTGCGGGGCAGAAGACAAGATGACCCCCCCGGCCCTGTCCGAGTATCTGCAAGATCACATTCCCGGGGCAAGGCTTGCCTTGATTCCGGCAGCGGGGCATTTTGCAATGCTGGAAAACCCGAATGAATTCAATATTGCGCTGACTGATTTCGTAAATTCGCTGCCGAAACAGCAAGTTGAATCTTGAAATATTTTTAAGGAGCATCCACATGTTTATACTTGGTAATTTTATCGCGGCCATTGCCCGCATCCTGGATATTCTTCTCAATATCTATATGTGGATTATAATTATCCGCGCGGTCTTGTCGTGGGTAAATCCCGATCCCTACAATCCGCTCGTCCGCCTTATCCATCAGTTGACAGAGCCGGTGATGGCGCCGATCCGCCGTCGGATTCCCCTGCGGGGAGGCGGAATGGACTTTTCCCCGCTTGTTATCCTGCTGGCAATCGTCTTTCTGCAGAGCTTCCTGGTATCGAGCCTGCTGCAGCTTTCCCACTATTTGCGCTGACGAAGCCCCTCATGATCCCCTTAAGTAAAACCGAAGACGGCGTTCTTTTCCATGTCCGGGTCGTGCCGCGGGCATCCCGTTCGGAGCTTGCTGGCGTTCAGGATGATGCCCTCAAGCTCAGGATAACGGCGCCCCCTGTAGATGGCAAGGCAAATGAAGAATGCATCCGGGTGCTTGCAGATTTTTTCGACGTAAAAAAACGACAGGTGACGATTGTCAGCGGCCATGCCTCCCGCACCAAGACGATCGCCATAGCGGGAAAGAGCAGCGGGGAAATAGCCGCTCGCTTGGAAAAACTGCCAACTAAAAATGGCGAATGAAACACTCAAGACGGCACGCCGTCATAAAGAGGGATAAAAGCGGCCATTAAATCTTTTTCGGGAAGCTTTTCCATGTCTGATAAAAATCGTTCAGAAAATTCTCAGGTTGTCCGGGCGGCAGGCGTTGTGGGGATGGCGACGCTGCTTTCCCGTCTTTTCGGGTTTCTTCGGGACATGATCGTCGCCGGCCTCTTCGGCGCCGGCCTGGCCACGGATGCCTTTTTTGTCGCCTTCCGAATCCCGAATTTGCTGCGGCGGCTCCTCGCCGAGGGGTCGCTGACTGTCTCTTTTGTCCCGGTTTTCACTGACTATCTGAAGAAGAAAAACCGGGAAGAGGCGATGAGGCTCGCCAACGTCGCTTTCACCGCCCTGTCCATCCTGCTGGTTGCCGTTTCGCTTGCCGGGATCATCCTTTCCCCGCTGATTGTAGCGGCAATGGCGCCTGGCTTTGTCAAATCGCCGCCCCGTTACGAGCTGACGGTTTACCTCACCCGGCTGATGTTCCCGTATATCTTTTTCATCTCCCTTGTCGCGCTTTGTATGGGGATTCTCAATTCCCTCCGCCATTTCGTAGCGCCGGCTATCGCCCCGGTGCTTTTGAATATCTCGATCATTCTATCAGCCTTGTTTCTTCGCAATCTTTTCGATCCCCCGATAGTTGCGCTGGCCGCAGGCGTTGTGATCGGCGGCGTCCTGCAACTGGCATTGCAGGTCCCCTTTCTCCTGCGCCTGGGGGTCAAACTGAAGGCTGATTTTCACTTCCGCCATCCGGGACTGAAAAGGGTGGCCATGCTGATGCTCCCCGCCGTCTTCGGCGCGGCCATCTACCAGATAAACATCTTCATCGGGACGATTCTCGCATCGCTGCTGCCCACGGGAAGCGTCTCTTTTCTTTACTATGCGGACAGGATTGTCGAACTCCCGCTCGGGGTCTTTGCGATCGCCGTCGGCACAGCAACCTTGCCCAGTTTCTCGGAACAGGTCTCCCGGGGACAATTCGCTGAACTCAAAAAAACTCTTTCCTTTTCGCTCCGACTGCTGCTTTTTATCACGATTCCCGCAACCATCGCGCTGATCGCCCTGCGCATTCCAATCATCTCGGTGCTTTTTGAAAGAGGCGCATTCAATCTCAATTCGACCATCCAGACCTCGCGGGCGCTGCTCTGCTACAGTATCGGCCTCCCCGCCTTCTCCGTCATTCGCATTATCGTCGCGGCCCATTACTCCCTCCAGGACACAAAATCGCCGATGAAGGCCGCGATCGTCGCCCTGCTCGTCAACGCGCTTTTGAGCCTCGCCCTGATGTTCCCGCTGAAGCACGCGGGGCTCGCCCTGGCGACATCAATTGCCTCTGTGGTTAATGTCGCGATGCTCTGGGTCATTCTGAGAATCCGCATTGGCGAGTTTCTGGATCGAGACTTCTACCGCTCGTTAGCCAGAACCGGTCTCTCCACGCTCGTAATGCTGGCGGTGATAATTTCGCTTGATTTCATCTATCCTTGGAACACGGCCAATCCCTTTAACACAAGGCTGATCTATCTCTCCCTGTCAGTCGTGACCGGCGCCGCCGCCTTTTTCATCTCCGCCTTCTTCTTTCGCAGCCAGGAAATTGCCGCGG